>SYFR01000401.1 GCA_005800325.1 Myxococcales bacterium
CATCACCCGCTGCCGCATCACCCGCTGCCGCATCACCCGCTGCCGCATCACCCGCTGCCGCATCACCCGCTGCCGCATCACCCGCGCCAGTACCGCTCGTCGTACCAGGCCGCGTCGGGCGCGGCGGCCCGGTGGGCCCGGCCGTTCGCCGCGAGGTGCCGCACGATCGCGAGCACCCCCTCGAGGTCGCTCACACCGAGCGTCGCGGCGAGCTCGCGCGCGGTGGCGGCGAGGCCACGCTCGCTTGGAAGCACGGAAATTACGGCCCCTTGTAGCGCAATGAGCTCGGCGGCAGCGCGCTTGCCCGCCTCGACGCCGGGCTGGTGGTAGGCGTTCACGTCGACGAGCTCGGCATAGAGACCCACGGTCCGCTCGAACAGCGCGACCAGGGCCCCGACGCTCGCGGCGTCGAGGCGCTCGAGCGACAGGAGCACGCTCGGCCGCCCGCACGCGTCGAGGGCGCGCCGCGTGCCGTGCAGGAACAGGGTGAGGTAGTCGCCGCTCGTCGTGCCGGGCTCCACCTCGAGGCTCGCGCCCGCGCGATCGACGAGCACCTCGACGAAGCACGCGAGCACATCGTCGCGCCCATCGCGCAGCTGCTGCACGTAGGCGTGCTGATCGGTCGAGCCCTTGTTGCCGTAGACGGTGAGGCCCTGCGTGACGACCCTGCCCTGCCGATCCTCGCGCTTGCCGAGCGACTCCATCACGAGCTGCTGCAAATACCGCGAGAAGAGCGCAAGCCTGTCTTTGTACGGCAACACGACGAGCGCGCGCTCGCCGGTTCCGTGACCCGCGTGATGGAGCGCTGCCGCGAGCAAGCACGCGGGGTTCGCGCTCGGCTCGGTGCGCCGCGTGAGCACGTCCATCGTTGCCGCGCCCCGCAAGAACCCGCCGACGTCGACGCCCGCGAGCGCGGCCGGCAAGAGGCCGACCGCCGAGGTGACGCTCGTGCGCCCGCCGACCCAGTCCCACATCGGCAGCCGCGCCAAGAAGCCCTCGGACACCGCGAAGCGATCGAGCTCGCTCTCGGCCTGCGTAATCGCGATCGCGTGCGCGCCGAACGCGAGCCCCCGTGCGCGGTAAGCTTGGGCGAGCTCGAGCATCCCGTTCCTCGTCTCCTTGGTGCCGCCCGACTTCGAGATGACGACGGTGAGCGTGGCGTCGAGCTCCTCGCCGAGCGCCGCGAGCAGCCGGTCGAAGCCGTCCGGATCGGTGTTGTCGGCGAAGTGCAGCGCGAGCGCGCCCGCTCCCCGCGCGCCGGCGCTCAGCGCATCGACGACGAGCTGCGGGCCGAGCGCCGAGCCGCCGATGCCGACGACCACCGCGTGGCGAAATCGCCCGGACTTCTCGGGGCGAAGCGCACCCGCCGCGACTGCGCTCGCCACCGCGTGCACCTGCGCCTCGGCTTCCACGATGGCGCGCGTGAGCTCGGGGCTCGGCGCGAGGGTCGGCGCGCGCAGCCAGTAGTGGCCGACCATGCGCCCCTCGTCCGCGTTCTTGATCGCGCCCGCCTCGAGCTCGGCCATGGCCGCGAGCGCCCGCGCGAGCGCTGGACCGAGCGCCTCGAGCTCGCGCGGCTCGAGGCCGGCGTGGCTCACGTCGACGACCACCCCGAGCTCGCGATCGGCGACCGACAGCGCGCCAAGGCGCTCGAAGCCGAGCGAGGGCGCGGGCTCCGGCATGGGCTCAGTGGCTCGATTCATGGGACCGAGCGGTAGCTGGCGATTCAGAGATCCGCCACCGAAAAACACCGCGGCGAATGAAAGATCCGCCACCGAAAAACACGGCATTGGTGAGTCACGACGGGCATTTCGGTGAACCGGGCTCAGGGCGAGACGTGCTAAGGCGGGAGGCTGACCGATGACGGAACATTTCGGCATCAACCAGGGCCTCGTCGAAGAGCTCTACCGCCGCTACCTCGAGAACCCACGCCTCGTCGACGACAGCTGGCGCCGATATTTCGACCAGCTCGGCGGCGCAGAGTCCGGCACGGGCGGCAACGGCGCCAACCGCGCCACCGCGCCCCTCGCCGATGCACGCCCCGCGACCCCGCGCAGCCGGGCGGCCCTCTCCGGACGCGTCTACCAGCTCATCACCGCCTACCGGTTCCTCGGGCACCTCGCGGCGCACGTCGATCCGCTCGGCCCGCCGCCGCCGCTGCCACGCGAGCTCGACTACCAGAGCTACGGCTTCACCGACGACGACCTCGACACCGAGTTCCCCGCGATCGATCTCCCGGGCGCCGAGTCGCAGACCCTGCGCGACATCATCGCGTGCATGCACGACACCTACTGTCGCTCGATCGGCGTCGAGTACCGCGCCATCGAGAGCAGCGAGGAGCGCCACTGGCTCGAGGAGCGGATGGAGGCCACGAAGAACCGCCTTCGCCTCGACCGCGAAGCGCAGGTGCACCTGCTCACGAAGCTGAGCGACGCGGAGATCCTCGAGCAGTTCATCCACTCGAGCTACGGCGCGGGCACCAAGCGCTTCTCGCTCGAGGGCAGCGAGAGCCTCATCCCGCTGC
>SYFR01000402.1 GCA_005800325.1 Myxococcales bacterium
CGGTCGCGCTGGTCGTGCCCGTCGAGGTCGTCGCTGTGCCGCTGGCACCGCCGCTCGCGCTGGTGTTCGCGACCTCGCCGCCCGCGCCGCCCGAACCTCCGCCGCTCGCGCCGCGAAACGACAGCTCCTCGAGCCCGAGCGAGAGATGGCACGCGCCCGCAGACAGGAGCCCTAGCGTCACGAGGACGGCGCGCGGATCGCTCAGTCGCACGTGGCGAGGTTAGCGCGACCGCACGCGCCGAGGCCACACAACCGCGAACGAGGGAGGCTCGCGGAGGCTCACGCTGCGGCGGCTCCGAGCCCGGCGACTCGCGCAACACAGCCTTCATTGCCTGGCCTGGCCTGCTTTCTGCTTCACCGCGCGGTTCGATGACCCACGGCGCCGCCCTCCCACGTGCTCCGCTGCGAGCGCGCCGCACGTCGGTCGCCGAGCCCCGCGCGCTCGCGCCGTTCGACGCCGTCGCGCCAGGCTACGCCGCCGCCTTCGCCGAGCGCACACGCTGATGCTCACGTCGCGACACCTCGTTGGCTCCGAGCGTCACCATGCTGACGCGGTCCCGGGCGCGATGGCGGACGCCCGCGGTGGCGGCACACCCCCTCAAGCCGCCCGCGAGCATGCAACGTTACCGCCGCCTCGCGAGGGCTCACGCCGCCTTCGCATCGCCGTGCCGCTGCTCGCGGGTCACGAATGGATGGGCGGCGTGAACTACGTGCTGTCGCTCGTCAAGGCGCTGGGTGAGCTGCCGGAGGCCGAGCGACCGGAGATCGTCCTCGTCGTCGTCCCCGGCACGCTCGCTGCGCTCGACCACCACGCCGCGGCGCTGACGCGCATCGACGAGTTTGCGTTCGTCGGGTCTCCGAATCCACCGCCGGCTCGCCCGAAGTTCGAGGCGTACGCCTCCCTGGATGAACTGTTCGAGCGCGTCGATCTCATGATTCCGCTGCTCGTGCAGGCGCAGCCCGGAAAGGCGGCGGCGTCGTGGGTCCCGGACTTTCAGCACCATCATCTGCCGCAGTATTTCTCCGCCACCGAGCTTGCCCACCGCGAGTCCTGGGAGCGAACGATCGCCACGGGGGCCAACCTGATGATCCTCAGCAGCGAGAGTGCGCGGCGCGACTGGCAGCGCCTTCACCCGCACGCTGTCCCCGAGATCACGATCTTGCGGTTTCGAACTTCGCCCGACGACTCTTGGTACCAAGGCGACCCCATCGCGGTCGCCGACAAGCACGGTCTTCCAAGCCGCTTCCTCATCGCGTGCAACCAATTCTGGCAACACAAGGGCCACGACACCTTGTTCGAGGCGCTCGCCGTGGCGCGGGCCGCAGGCGTCGAGCTCGATCTCGTGTGCACCGGCGGCACCGCCGACCACCGCTCGGCGAGCTACTTCCCGGAGCTCGAGGCGCGCCTCACCACGACCGGCCTCGCGGCGCGCGTGCACCTGCTCGGGCTCGTGCCGCGCGCGGAGCAAATCGCGCTCATTCGCCGCTCGCTCGCCGTCGTGCAGCCGTCGCGCTTCGAGGGCTGGAGCACCGTCGTCGAGGATGCGCGCGCGCTCGGCAAAGAGCTCGTGCTCAGCGACATCGACGTGCATCGCGAGCAGGCGCCGCCCTACGCGACCTACTTCAAGACCGGCGACGCGCACGACCTCGCCCGCGCGCTCGCCCACGTCTGGCGGCATGGCGAGCCCGGCCCCTCGCTCGCGAAGGAACACCTCGCGCGCGAAGAGTCCCGCGAGCTCGTCCGCGAGTATGGCCGGACCGTCTGCGCCCTCGCCCGCGAGGCTCCGCGGATCTTGGGCCGCGCGGCGTGGCGACGCTCCCGCTCGCTGCCGGGCTCGGGCACGGGCACAGGCACCGCGCTCGGCTAGTCCCCTGACGCTAGTCCCCCGACTGTAGTCACCTGACTACAGTCCTTGACTCGGGACTTCGGCGCCGCGCCGAATCCAGGCGCTCGCTACTTCCCGGAGAACTGCGGCTCGCGCTTCTGCATCCAGGCCAAGGTTCCCTCGAGGAAGTCCTGCGAGTGGAGGCACTTGAGCTGCTCGGTCTTCTCGTGCGCGAGCGCCGTGGCCACCACGCACACCGACGCCCGCACTGCCCGTTTGATCCCCGCGTTGGCGAGCGGAGGTCCACTCGCGATCTTGCGCGCGAGCTCGAGCGTCGTCGGCAGGAGCGCCTCGGGCGCGACGACGTGGTTCACGAGGCCTAGCTCGGAAGCGCGACGGCCCTCGATGGGGTCGCCCGTCAGCATGAGCTCGAGCGCGCGTCCGACGCCGATCATCTGCGGCAGCCAGAGCGAGCCGCCGCCGTCGGGCACGAGGCCGATACGCACGAACTTCTCCTGAAAGTAGGCGCGCGACGTGGCGATGCGCAGATCGCACGCGAGCGCGAGATCGCACCCGAAGCCCACGGCCGGGCCATCGACTGCGGCGAGCACGGGCTGCGGCGCGCCGACGACGGCACGGATGATGTCGTGAAACCGCTCGAGCCGCGCCTCGATGTCCCCCATCGCGCTGGGATCGGCGAGCGCGGCCTTGAGATCCGCGCCCGAGCAAAAGGCCTCGCCCGCGCCCGTGAGCACGATGGCTCCAACGCCCTCGTCGGCGCCGAGCTTCGTCATCGTGGCGCCGAGCGCATCGACGAGCGCCGGGTTGAGCGCGTTCTTCGACGCGGCTCGGTTCATCGTCACGGTCGCGACGCGCCCTTCGCGCGCGACGAGGAGAACTTCTTCGGACATGTTCACTCCCACTTTCAGGCTAGCGCCAGAAGGCACTGTCAAGCTCTCGCCAAAGGGCTCTGTCGAACCCACGCTAGACCGTCACTCCGCACCGCGCTCCTGGCGCTTGGCTTCTTCCCAGTAGCCGTCGAGCACCTCGAGCGGCAGCTTGCCGTGCTCGGCGAAGCCGCCGTGCTCGCGGTCGACCCGCGCCTCGACGTGAGCGAAGCGCCGCTCGAACTTGCGCATGGTCGAGCGAAGCGCTCCCTCCGCGTCGACGCCGTGGTGGCGCGCGACGTTGCAGAGCGCGTAGAGCGCGTCGCCGAGCTCGCTCTCGATCCGCGCGGGATCGCCCGCCGCGACCGCCTCGTCGAGCTCGCCCAGCTCCTCGTCCACCTTGGCGCGCGGTCCGCTCGCGTCCGGCCAGTCGAAGCCGACG
>SYFR01000403.1 GCA_005800325.1 Myxococcales bacterium
CGTGCGCGACGGACGCGGACTGCGCCGTCGATGCACCGTGTCACGCGCGCGCGTGCGTCGCGAAGGCGAAGGGCAACCCTCCCTCGCCCGCCACGATGTGCACGCGACAGATGGTGTGCGACAGCGTGGATGCGAACCGCTGCGGCTGTCACGAGGGGCGCTGCGCCCTCATCCCGCGAGCGGACGCACCCCAAAAGTAAGCCAAGACGCCGCGCGCGCCCTCCACTGCCCAGGACCCCTCGAGCCCGACGACCACGATGCGGTACTACGTAAGCGTCAGCCCCGGCCACGAGCACACGGTCACCGTCACGACCAAGAGCGACGGCGCACTCGAGGTGACGCTCGACGACGTGCCGTATGCGGTCGATGTCATCGAGGCGGAGCCGGCGCTCTTGGTGCGCGTGAACGAGCGCGTGTTCGATCTGTGGCTCGACGCGGGCCACGCGAAGGGCAGCGCCGGCAACCATGGCTCGGTGACCTTCGTCGCGGGCACCGAGCGCGGCCGCGCTGTCCTCGAGTCCGAGCGCGCGCGCATCGGGGCGCGGGCGTCGCGATCCGGCGGGCTCTCGGGCGGGGTCATCGCGGCGCCGATGCCCGGCCGCGTGGTGAAGCTGCTCGTCGAGGTGGGCGACGTCGTCGACGCGGGCGCGCCCATCGTCGTGGTCGAGGCGATGAAGATGGAGAACGAGCTCTCCGCACCTGCCGCCGGTATCGTGCAGAAGATCCTCGTCGCCGCGGGCGTAACGGTGGAGGCCGGCGCGACGCTGGTCGAGCTCGGCGCGGTGCCGTGAGGTAGGGCCGCGCATCGTGTGGCGCGGCGCGAGCGCGCCGAGATGTTGCAAACCCGTAGACGCTCGAGGGCGGGACCTCGAGCCCGAGCGTCCCGGCGAGCCCCACGGAGAATGAATATCTCGGCGAGCGTGGCTATCCGTACGTCCGAACGGATCATGGCGACGGCCATTCCTTCCCGGACGGAACCCCCATTTGTGGAAGGGCCATGAGCTGGTCCGTGAAATGCGCATTGCACGCATGTCCCGATGCTCCAGCGCGGGTCCGCGCGCAGGGCAGCACGCGTGCCGCCCGCAGCGCGCCGGTGCTATGTGGTCGATCGCACCATGCGCTCCATCCCCTCGATCCTGCTGCTAGGCGCCTGGCTCGTCGGCTGCGAACCCACGAAGCCCCCCGTCACGCCGCCTCAGACGCCGCCGGGACCGACGACCACCACGCTCGAGCCCATCACCATTCGGGCCTACACGACCGCGGAGCTGCTCGCCGAGCTCGAGGCGGCGCGCGGGCACCTCTTGGTCGATCGCTTCGAGGAGGCCGCGCCGGCGTTCGACCGCTTGACGCGCCTCGCAGAGGATCCCGCGATCAAGGCCGTCGCCGCTTACGACGCCGGGCTCGCGTACGAGGGTCTCGGCGAGCGCGAGAAGGCGATCGAGCGCTTTCGGCTGGTCGACACGTCGTGGCCGGAGCAGCCGGTCGCGCGCAACGGCCTCGTCCGGCTCACGCGGATCCTCGGGCGGCTCGAGCGCTGGAGCGAGCTCGAGCAAGCGGCCGAGCGCCTGCTCGGACGCAAGGATCTGCCGCTCATCGACAAGATTGAAGGACACGGCGCCAAGGCGCTCAGCTTCGTCGAGCGCGGCATGAAGGACGAGGCGACGATCCAGGTCGGCAAGGCCACCGAGATCATCGACAAGCACGCGCTCGGCCGCGCGGGGACGCCGCCGCTCCAGCTCGCGCAGGTGGCCTTCGCCCAGGGCGAGATCCGGCGGCTCGAGACCGAGGCCATCAAGCTCGTGCCGGTGCCGCCGAACTTCGGCGAAGTGCTCGAGGCGCGCTGCCAGCGTCTGCTCGATGCCCAGTCCGCGTACACCGAGGCGATGCGCGCCCGCGACGCCCACTGGTCGGCGATGAGCGGGTTCCGCGTGGGGCAGCTCTATCGAGCGCTGCACGAGGAGGCGATGACGATCCCGGCGCCCGAAGCGGCCAAGACGCTGAAGCAAAAGCAGCTCTTCGAGGCCTCGATGCGGCTGCGCTATCGCATCCTCCTCGACAAGGGCCTCAAGATGATGGAGTCCACGGTGCGCCTCGGCGACCGCACGGGCGAAGACTCCGAGTGGATCGCGCGCGCCCGCGAAGCGAAGAAGGCGCTCGAGCAGTCGCTCGCCAACGAGAAGGCTGCGCTCGCGAAGATGCCCTTCACCGAGGACGAAGTGACCGCCGCGCTCGAGGCCCTCAAGGCTCGCCCGAAGACGCCGTAGCGCCCGGCCTCCGCGTTGACGCGGCCGTGCCAGGGGCGTATCAGCCAATCGTGCATGCCCATTGCGGTGACGACATGAACTCAATGCGTGCCACCAGCTTGCCCAGCGCTGGATTGCCCACCGCCGGATTGCCTAGCTCCGGATTGCCCAGCTCCGGATTGCCCAGCGCTGGATTGCCCACCGCCGGATTGCCTAGCTCCGGATTGCCCAGCTCCGGATTGCCTGCCTGTGCCATGAGCTTGTTTGCAGCGCTGCTCACTTGCGCGGCGCTGGGTTGTGGCGACTCGGGGGGCGCCGGGGACTCGGGGGGCGCTGGCGCCTCGACAGGTGCCGGCGCCTCGACAGGTGCCGGCGGCTCGGCGGGTGACGGCGGCTCGGCGGGTGACGGCGGCTCGGGCAGCTCCGGCATGGGCGTCGTGGAGGTGGTGCTCTTTACCCACATCGAGGACAACACCCCCAGCGGCGCGCTCGGCACCGTGCAGAGCCGAACGGGCTCACCGCGCTTCGCTCGAAGCTCATCGAGCTCGCGGAGCTCGCCCACGGCCGAAAGCTCACCTGGGTGCTCCAGCCCGATTGGAAATACCTCGAGGCCGCGCTGCTCTACGAGGATGCCGCGCTCAAGGCGAGCACGAACGGCAAGAACCTGTTCGTCTATCTGCGCGATGAGCTCGGCGCCGCGCTCGATCCGCACTCCCATGAGCAAGGCGGCTACAACTACCCTGACGTCGCCTATCTGCTCGAGCAGCTCGAGGTGGGCGGCAGCACCGTCGTCGGCGGGTTCATCTGGGATCCGTCCCTGCCACAGTTCCAGAGCTGGGATCGCTTCCGCAGCCCGGTCGCGGGCGAGAAGTTCCCAGCGTACACGTGGCGTGGCGACATCTTGATCGGCGCGGCCACGCCGAATCATGTCAACGATCCGCTGGTGAGCGGCGTCTGGCGGCCGCTCGATCACGAGCACTTCTTCGACGACGCTCCGGACGGCAACATCGTGGCCGTTGGGGGCTGGCACGACCAAGTCGCCGGCGTGAACGAGCTCATCGCGCGGTACGCCGACGGCACCGTGGCGCCGAGCGTGATGCTCACCGCGTCATGGAACATCCTCCCGTCGGAGATCAACACGCCGACCGGGCCCGCCGACGTCGACGCTACCGTGTTCGCCCCCATCGCGGCGCTGCGCGACCAGGGCCTCGTCGAGACGACGGACTTCACGACGCTGGTGGCGAAGTGGCAGGCGGAGTTCGGCGCCGTCGCTGGGCAATACCGGCCCTAGGAAGCTGGTGCTAATCGGCGAGCGGGTCTGGCTCCCTCCAATGTGCGAAGCGGGGAAGGGGAAGGGCCCTCAGAGACTCGGCCCCAGAGCTCACGACTCGGGCCCAGAGCTCACGACTCGGGCCCAGAGCTCACGACTCGGGCCCAGAGCTCACGACTCGGGC
>SYFR01000404.1 GCA_005800325.1 Myxococcales bacterium
AACACGGCGGCGAGCGCGGGCGGCAACACGGCGGCGAGCGCGGGCGGCAACACGGCGGCGAGCGCGGGCGACACCGTAAGAGGCGCAGCGGCGACGCTCGGACGGCGACGGCTGCTGCTCGGCCTCGGAGTCGGGCTCGCGGTCGGAGGTGCCGCGGGATTCGGGTCGGGGCGTCGCTATGCGCGGAGCATCTCGCGCGCGGAGCGGCCGGCGCCGAAGCCTGCGTACGTCGAGCTCGCCGCGCACAACCTGCGGCGCGGAGCCGACGCGGCGAAGGTCGTCGTGGTCGCGTTCACGGACTTCGAGTGCCCCTTCTGCGGGCGCGCCAAGGCGACGCTCGACGCCCTATTTGCGGCGAATCCGAACGACCTCGCGCTCGTGCTCAAGCACCGCCCGCTCGCAATGCACAAGCACGCCGAGCTCGCCGCCGTCGCCGTGCAGGCCGCGGCGCGCGCCGGGCAAGGCTGGGCCATGCACGACCTCTTGTTCGAGAATCGCAAGGCGCTCGGTCGCGCGGAGCTCGCGGGATATGCCGCGCGCCTCGGGCTCGACGCTGCGACGTTCGAGGCGGCGCTCGACGAGCCGGCGTTGCTCGAGCAGGTGCGCGCCGACGTGGCGTTGGCCGACGCGCTCGGCGCCACGGGCACACCGGCGTTCTACATCAACGGGCATCCCTTGCGAGGCGCGCAGCCGCTCGCCGAGTTTCAGAAGCTCGTCGACGCCGAGCTCCTCGAGGCGAACAAGCTGCTCGAAGCAGGGACGCCGCTCGGCGAGATCTACGCGCGTCGCAGCCAGGCGGTCGCCCTGGTGCAGTAGGGAAGTAGGGAGGTAGGGAAGTAGGGAGGCGGCACCGCACGCGCGGGCACCTCGAGGTGTTCGAACAGCGAGGTGCGGAGCTCGAGGCGGTTCGACCAGCGGTGACCGTGCACCAACTCGCGCTCGAGCGTGGCGAAGAAGCTCTCGGCGACGGCGTTGTGAGTGCTGTTGCAGGGCGCGCTCCGGTCGCGCCCGCCACCGCCGCGGTACCACGCGCGGGTGGCTGTGGCATGATCGCCATGAATGGACCCTGAGGATGTTCGGCGCTTCATGGCACGCGATTGGTCAAGGCTCACCGAGGTCAAAGCCAGCTATTGGGCCGAACGCAAGCGAAGTCTGGGGCCGAGCGAAGGGCTTCGCGTTTCCGACGAGCTGCGACGGCAGGTGTTGGCCATGAAACCCGGTTGGCCCGACGCCGCCGAACGCGCCGCCGATTTCCGAGCGCATGTGCGGCTGTCGCAACGGATGAGAGATGCCGACGCATCCTTCGGCCGTTGAACTACTCGCCACGCTCGCCAGCGCGCTGGGCAAGCGCCGCTGGTACCTGTTTGGCTGCCCAAGCGGTGAACGTGCATGGCAGGCCGCGCATGACTGCCGACGTCGACGTCACGGTGGAAGCTAGCCGTGACGACGCTCCGCGCCTGGTCGCCGAGTTGACGCGCGCCGGCTTCGACTTGCGCGTGGAGAACCCAACCGAGTTCCTACGGGCGACGAGCGTTCTGCCATTCATGCACCGAGCGACCGGTATGCCGCTCGACCTCGTGCTCGCCGAGAGTGGCCTCGAAGCGATGTTTCTCGAACGCGCACGAGCGGTGGATGTCGGCGGGCTGCGCGTGCCGGTGATGCGCCGCGCCAAGAAGCGCAAGGCGAACCAACGGCGCTGACCACCGTCGCAAGCGGGCGCTAGCGCGGCTCGGGCGGGGGCTCGCGCGGATCGATCGGCATCGTCTCGCGGGGATCGATCGCGATTTTGCGGTCGCGCGTCATCGAGCCGAGCGTGCGGCCCTCGATCCACACCAGGCGCTCCTCGACCTTGCGGGCGGCGTCTCCCGCTCGCTCGCTCGTCGTGAACACGAACGCGAAGCAGTCGCGGCCGTTGGCTCCGAACGCGAAGAGCTGGCCCTCGGCGCGCGCGGGCTCGGGCTCGGCGAAGTGGGCGTCGACGACGGTGTCGAAGCCGGCGGGCACGAGCGCGCGGTTCGAGGCGAGCTTCGCGACGCGGCTGGGGAGCTCACGATAGCGACGCGCGTGCTCTTCGCAGCGGGTCCGGCTCATCAGCTCGGTCTCGGAGAACACCGCGATGAGCAGGCGCGAGCTCGTGGCCTCGTGACCGAGCTCGACGAACCGCCCCTTGCCTTTGACGGGACGCCAGCCGTCGGGATCGGGGATGTCGAGCGCGAGCTGAAAGCGCTTGAGCTGAATGCGGGCGCTCGCATGCTGACCGCTCAGTCCAAAGGGCGTCACGGCGACGGGAGGCGCTACCCTCGCGTGCCCCGCGCTCGCGGTCGGGACCAGGTCGCTTCGTTGCGGCGGGTGCGGCGGCGGACCCGCGCATCCCGCAGCGGTGAGCGCGGTCGCCGCGAGCGAGGCTCCGAAGCGCCGGCGCAGCGCACGCGCGGCGCGCAGCATCACACGAGCGTCAGCCACTCGGGGTGCGTCTCGTCGCTGCCCTTGACCGCGTCGAAGTAGCGCGCCTGAAGCTGCTTGGTGATCGGGCCGGGCTTGCCGGCGCCGATCGAGCGATCGTCGACCTCGCGGATCGGAGTCACCTCGACCGCGGTGCCGGTGAAGAACGCCTCGTCGGCGAGGTAGAGGCGATCGCGGGCGAAGGGCTGTTCGAGCACGGGGATCCCGCTCTCTCGCGCGAGGCGGAGCACCGTGTCGCGCGTGATGCCGCCGAGGATCGACGCGGAGAGCGGCGGCGTGATGAGGGTGCCGTCCTTCACGATGAAGAGGTTTTCGCCCGAGCCCTCGCAGACGTGGCCGTGGACGTCGAGCAGGATGGCCTCGTCGTAGCCCGCCGTCCTGGCCTCGCGCTTGGCGAGGATCGAGTTCGTGTATTGGCCCATGATCTTGCCCTTCGGCAGGGCGATGCTCGGGTGGTGGCGCACCCAGGAAGAGATCTTGGTGCGCACACCGTTGTCGAGCGCGCCGGCGCCAAGATACGCGCCCCAGCGCCACGCCACGATCGTGGTGCGGATGGGGTTGTTCGGCGCGTAGACGCCCATCGCTCCGTCGCCAACGAAGATGACCGGGCGGAGGTAGCCCTCGGTGAGGCCGTTCTCGCGCAGAAGCTCGCCGCACGCTTCCATGACCTGCTCGAAGGAGACGCGGGGCTCGATGGCGATGAGCTTGCACGTGTCGAAGAGGCGCTGGATGTGATCGTGCAGGCGAAAGATCGCCGTCTTGCCGTTGGCCCGGCGGTACGCGCGGATCCCTTCGAAGGCGCCGAGGCCGTAGTGCAGCGAGTGGGTGAGCACGTGCACGCGCGCGTCGTCCCAATCGCACAGCGCCCCGTCCATCCAGATTTTCTTCTCTTTCTCGAGCATGCCGACTGCCCCCGCCGTACCGCCTTTGTTCTCCGCTGCCAACCGAATCGGTGCGCCGCCGGCGCGTGTGCGATCGCGATCACGAATGACGCAGCGCGTAGGAATGGCGGGTCGAAATGGCGCGACGAAATCGCCGCGCGGCTGTGTTATGTACCGGCCAGCCGAGCCGCGATGGGATCGCCCCGCGCTCGCCACCTAACGCTCGAGCTAGGTCGAAGCGAGAGCTGCCCTTTTCGCCATGGCGCGACGCGGAGCAAAGCGAGAGAATCCCCGAGGCTCGAGCAGGCGCGGGGACGGCCGCCGGCAGTTTGTGCCGCAGGCCGAAACCAAGGTTTGGCACGACCCGCTGCTCGGGCCGCGACCTGGGCGCCGCGCGGACGGTGCGGGCGCGGCGGATCCATCGTCGCTCGGGTCCGAGTCGGGAGTGCCCGTGGGTGCCGCGAGCGCCGCGCCGCCCGTGCCCGAGCGCAGATCCGCGGCGCGCATCGTGGCCGGGCCGAAGCCGGTCACCGACGTCAAGGAGCTCGAGCGGCAGCGCATGCTCGCGCGGCTCCTCAACGCGCAAGGTCGCACGGCGATCACGCGCGCCGCCGACGACTACTTCGCGCTCGGACACACGCTGCCGGCGAGCGCGGAGGCGTGGACGCAGCTGCTCGAGCACCGCGACGAGGCGCGCGTGGCCGAGGCGATCGCGTGGCTCGGCGAGCTCCTCGGCTCGGCTCCGCCCCCGCGCCGCGCCGTGCTCGAAGCGCGGCTGCGCAGCATCGAAGAGCTCGCCGACGAGTCGAGCACGCAGGAAGCGGCGGCCGAGCTGCGCCGACGCATCAGCGCACGCGGCGCGGAGCCGACTTCGGACGCGTTCTGATGACCAAGGCCGAGTTCGAACAGGCGCTCGCTGCCCTCTTGCGCGCGCACGAAGGCCGCTCGGAGAACCAGCGCTGCGTCGAGTGCCGCGAGTGCGAGCGCTGCGCCGACTGCACTTTCTGCAAGGGATCGAAGGGCCTGTCGCGCTGCCATTACTGCGCGGACACCAAGGACTCGGTCGACTGCACGCACTGCCACCGCTCGAGCGCCCTCGTCGGCTGCTCGCACTGCACGGGGTGCACGCGCTGCTCGCAGTCCGCGTACCTCGAAGAGTGCGTCGACTGCGACGACTGCCGCTACTGCTTCGGCTGCGTCGGCCTGTCGAAGCGCGAGTTTCACGTCTTGAACGAGCGGCTCGAGCGGCGTCAGTTCTTCGAGCTCACCGCGAAGCTGCGGCGGGAGCTTGGCGCACGGCGATCGGGGCGAACGTAGCGAGGGGTGGGCGCGGGATCAGCCCGCCGCTCCACGACTCGGGGCGAACGAGCGGCTCGACGGCGCGCGGCCGCTCACTGCGCGCACTCGGCCATGCACTTGGCGCCAACGCAGTCGCCGAGCGCCTGTGCCGCACTCACCGCAGGCGAGCCGACTCCGCCCGCTTCCTGAAGCTCGGTCGAGCACATCTGGAGGACGCACGCGAGGTCGCCCGCGCATTTCTCGACAGCGCACTGCACGAACGCGAGGCACCCGCCGGTGACGTTGCCTTGATCGTCGCACTGCGACGCCATCGCGCAGCCCTGCGCCTCGGCCATGCACTTGGTCGCGCCGCACTCCTCGCACGGCGTGTCGATCATGCCCTGGCCGCACAGCGGGGCGCCGCCGCCCTGGCCCGATGCGGTCGTCGCTGTGGCATCGCCGCCCGCGCCGCTCGTCGTCGTCGTGCCCGTGGTCGCGCCGCCCGCGCCGCCGGCTCCGGTCGTCGCGGCGTCGCTCGACCCGCTGCGCGGG
>SYFR01000405.1 GCA_005800325.1 Myxococcales bacterium
AGATGTTTCCCATCATCGAGGCCGGCTACCTCTACATCGCGCAGCCGCCGCTCTACCGCGTGCGCAAGGGCAAGAAAGATCTCTACCTGAAGGACGACGCGCAGCTCGAGGAGTACTTGACCGGCAACGCCGTCGAGAAGCTCGAGCTCGTGCCTTCGGGAGGTGGCGTCTCGCTCGCGGGGCAGCCTCTCGCGCGGCTCGCGGGGCGCCTCAAGCGCGTGAAGGCGGCGCTCGGCAACCTCGACAAGCGCTGCGATGCGCGCGTCGTCGCGGCGGTCTTGCGGTCGAGTGCGCTCGACGGCGAGGATCTGCGGGATCGCGCCAAGGTCGAGGCGGCGGCGAAGAGCGTCGAGAGTTACCTCGCGCTGCACAACCCGGAGTTCTCGCCGATCGAGGTGCGCGTCGGCTGGGACAACGAGTACGGCGCGGGCCGCATCGAGGTGGCGCCCAAGGTGCGGATCCGCGGGCGCGTGAGCGTCGTCGACTTCCCGCTGCTCGAGTCGAGCGAGTACCAAGAGGCGCTCTCCGCACAGCGAGATCTCATGAGCATCGGGGCGCCGCCGTACGCGGCGCGGAGCGGCGAGCATGAAACGCTCTTGGCCGGCGCCGATGAGGTGACGAGCTTCATCGAGGACCGTGGCCGGAAGGGGATTCTCGTGAGCCGCTACAAGGGCCTCGGCGAGATGAACGCCGACGAGCTCTGGGAGACGACGATGAACCCCGACGCGCGCGTGCTGCGCCAGGTGAAGGTCGACGATGCGCTCGGCAGCGACGAGCTGTTCTCGATCCTCATGGGCGATCAGGTCGAGCCGCGGCGCGCGTTCATCGAACAGCACGCGCTGCAGGTGCAGAACCTCGACATCTGAGCCGCGCCCGCTGTGCAGTCGCTCGGCCGTGCCTGCCGAGCGTAAGGCGCGGGCTCGGGCAAGTCGCTCGGTGCAGTCGATCCCCGCTCAGCCCTGCGCTCGAGCTCTGCGCGTGGCCGCGCCTACGGCGTTGCAGGATCCGTTACTGGAGGAGCGGCGCTACCGTCTCGAGCAGCGGGCGAACGAGGGGACCGAACCCCTGCTCCGGTGCCGGGCAGATCGAGCCGACGAGCGCCCGGTCGTCGAGCGACCGCGCCAGCTCGAGATGACGAATGCCGGGGTAGGCCGAGGCGCGGAGCTGGGTGGTGCCGAAGCTGCCGTCGTCGGCTTGGCACACCGGATCGGTGTTGTTCGGCTGCCCGCATGGGCAATCGTTGAGCCCCGCACAGTCCCTCGGCATGGCGAGCGGGAAGATGCAGGCGTATTGCAGCGAGCTGTTGTCCGCGATGGTGCGCTCATGGCCATTGATCGAGTTCGCGGTGATCGGGGAGCCGGGCGGAGCGAGCTTCTCGCCCGTGATGGGATGGGTGCCGCTGCGAGGCTCGATGGACTCGAGCATGAGCGGATCGGTAGGGCGCGCGTCGGGCGAGGTGTGGTACTTGCTCGGGTCGCCGAGCACGAGGTCGTAGACGCCGCTCTCCGCGAGCTCGGCGCCGGAGCGAAACCCTCCGACCTTCTGGCCGACCGCGTCGAGCCCGAGGTCGAGGTCCGGTTGACCCTGCGCGTTCTGCCGCGCGAGGTCCTGCCACGGCACGCCCACGATGGAGACGTGCAGGACGTGCTCGGGCCCGCGCGTCGGCGAGGCGTCGTCTGCGGCCGCGAAGAGCGGGTTGGGAACGACGTTGCCGTTGCGATCGGCGACCTGGGCGTTCGTGAGTCCGTCGCGGTAGCGGGCGACGGGCTGGAGGAAGTCGATGCCGAAGCGCCGCTTCTGATCCCAGCAGCGCACGTTGATGTGGTCCTGTCCCGCAGGCAGCGCGCCCAGGTCGCACGGATCGAGGGACTCGTCGCAGCCGGCGCCCGGCGACTGGCCGCACGATCGGCAGCACGACGAGCTCGGGTCGGTCGCGCAGGCGGCGCGCGCGCGCGGCAGGTGGAACGGAGTCATCGTGCCGCTCTCGAGCCGCTGCAGCGCATAGTAATACAGGCTTCCGTCGCGCACCGAGCAGTCGTTCTCGTCGGTGAGCGTGACGACGATGAGGAGCGAGTCGGGGCGCAGGAACTCGCCTCGCTGCGCGAGCAACGCCTCATCGGTGCCGACGAGCGACGCCTCGCCCGATGGCGTCAGGGCGATGGACTCGTGAGGATCGGGCTCGATCAAGAAGCGATACCAGCTCTCGTGCGTCGCCTCGAAGCCGCAGCCCGTTTGCCCGACGCCCATGACGATGTTGCCGAGGGACGCGCCCAGCCCCTCGAGGTTGGTCTCGCCGGGCGGGCTCTCGGTGCCGTGGGGATCCCAGGCGAGAAAGCCGAGGTCGGCGTAGGTGGGGACGGTGCCGCCGCCCAGCGCGAAGTTCACGAGGTGGCCGCGATCGTTCTGCCGCGCTTCCAGGCAGGTGTCCGCGCCGTGACTGCCGAGGCTCGTCGTGATGACGCCGAGGTGAAGATCCGTGACCGGCTCGAACAGCCTCGTCGAGCCGCTCGGGCAGTCGCCGCCATCGCTCGCGTCGACGTAGCTCCCGTCGTCCTTCTGGCAGGGCGGCGCGATCAGCGCCTCGACGAAGCTCTGCGCGGCGCGGGCAAAGATCCCGTGCTTGTCGTCCATCGTGCCGGAGTTGTCGACCACGAGCAGCAGGTCGACGCGCTCGAGAGCCGGGGGCTCGACGGGGGGGGCGCCACCTCCGCCACCTCCGCCCTCGCCGCCCGACGCACCTTGCCCCGAGGAGGCCCCGCGACCGAACAGCCCCGAATCGCGCGCGCCGCATCCCGCGGCGAGAGCGGCGACGGCGAGCGCGGCGAACGTGACGGCGCCGCAGGTGCGTGAAGACAGGAAGCTCATCGGCCTACGATACCGCGTAGGGATTGTGGAAACCAAAGTCTCGCGCTTGACGACCCGAGGCGATGTCGATTAGATCCGACGAGGGCGCGGGAACCGGCCGGCCGGTTTGTTTGGAGGTGTGCGGTGACGGGATTGAAGCGCGGTGGCGTGCGGGTCGTGTCTTGGCGAATTGCGGCGCAAGTTGCGGCGGTAGCGGGCATTGCGGCGTGCGGCTTGAAGGGCCCGCCCGACGGCTGGGAGGCGGGCGACGCCGACGATGCTTCGGGCACCCGGCCTGCTGACGTGGCGACGGCCGGCACCGGCGCGACGAGCGGCGGCGCGGGCGCGGGCGATCCCGGACATGCAACGGGAAGCACCGCGAGCGGCGCGGGTGGCGCGGGCAATCCGACGGGGAGCGCGGTGTCGACCGGCAGCGGAAGCGGACCGAGCACGGGCTCGGGCGGCAACGGTGGAGGCACCGGCAGCGGCGGCTCGGGCGGCGTCGGCGGCGATGGCTGCTACAGCGAGGGTCACGATCTCACGGCGTCGATCGCGGACGTGAAGAGCGGCTACAGCGAGAGCCAGTGGCTCGCGAGCATGCTCGAGGTCCTCGATCGCAGGTACCACAACGGCTGGTTCGTGCTCGACGCGATGAAGAGCGATCCGTGGCTCTTGAACGACTTCCCGAGCTACTTCGATTTGTCGAGCTGGTCGGGGATGGCCGAGGCGCTCGATACCGCGTGCCACGAAGAGAGCCACGGCTACGACTTCGATGCGGCGCTCTCGACGCCGGGCAGCCACGTCTACTACTTCGGCGCGAACCTGCAGGTCACGGCGCCGAAGCTCGCGTTCTTCGGGCGGGATGAGATCCTCGCGTCGATCGAGGCGGGCGGCAGCGTCACCGCGATGTACGACGAGACGTACCTCACGGGGGAGCAAGGCAGCTACGACTTCATCTTCCTCGCCGACGAGCTGACCGCGTACACCAACGGGCTCGCGTGCGCCGTGGCCGTGGCGGGCGAGCTCCCGGGGCCGAGCTCGTACCGCGATGGCGTCGCCGCGCACCTCTACTACCTCGAGACGTACCTGAAGATCGCGCGGACGCAGCACGCGTCGCTCTATGCACAATGGAAGGCCGCGCCGGAGTGGCAGAAGTTCGTGCGCTACGCCTGGGCGCGCGGGAACTACTGGATGAAGCTCGCCGCTCCGTTCTCGAAGCTCGGGATCGACGATGCGCCGATCTGGCAGCGCGTCAACCAGCCGCAGAACCTCGCCGAGATCCAGCAGTTCACGGGCGACGACGCGGCGAGCGTAGCGTGCACGCCCTGACGAGCGGGACGCACGCGCGAGCAGTCTTAAAAGCGCAGGAGGTCGCGCAGCTCGACGCCGTTCGCGTCGTGGACGCGGGTGGCGTGGGCCAGCCGTAGGCGCGCGCTCTTGGCGAACGGATCGGTGGGCTCGAGGCGCAAGAGCTCGTCGACATGCGCGGAGGCGGCCTCGGTGAGCCCGAGCAGCGAGAGCGCCGTCGCGTGCTCCTTCAGGGCCCGTCCCACGATCGTCGTGCTCGCCGCGTCGCGGAGCGCGGTGCGCTCGAGCTCGGCGCCGAGGCGTCTCGCGCTGCCGAGGGCGACGCCGCCATCGCCCTGTCGCTCGGGTGCGCTGAGCGCCTCGGGGACGAACCGCAGCCACGGGCCGCGGAGCGCGAGGTGCGCGACGAGGCGCGCGTCCCAGCGAGCGTCGAGCTCGACCAAGAGCGGCCGCGCGTCGGCGAGCGCGCTGAGGCCGAACTCGCTCGCGCGACCGGTGAGCGCGTAGTCGCGCAAGAGCACCGCGAGGTCGGGCTCGCGCGGCAAGAGGTTCGGCATCACCGCGCCGTGACTCAAGAGCGGCGCGGCCACGATGACGACGTCGGGCCGCTCGCCGCCGACGTGCTGCGCGCCGAAGAGCCGGAAGCTGAGCGCCGGAGAGTGGACGAGCAGGGCCGCGTTCATGGGCGCTCGGACGAGGGCCGCGTCGGTCCACTCTTCGGCGGCGAAGCGCGCGCTGCGGTCGGCGTGGGCCGAGGCCTCGTCGCACACGACCGCAGCGAGCGTCATGTGGAACACGATCGTGAGCACGGCAGCCGGGCGGGCCATCGGCACGTCGAGGCCGCGCAGGAAGCGCACGACCTCGGCGACGCCGATGACGGCGGCGAAGATCAAGGACGAGGTCGCGAGCGCGTGCAAGACGCGCCCGGTGCTGGCGCCGGTTCGCGCGCCGACGGCGAGCTCGACGAGCGGCAGCAGCACGAGCACGAGCAAGACGCCGCGTTCTTCCGCTCGCCTGCCGGTGACGCCGATGCCGAGGGCGGCGAGCGCGAGCGAAAAGAGGCCGAGCTCCGACGCCCAGCCGATGACCGTGGCCTTGCGATCGCCGGCCGCGACGAGCGAGCCGAGGTTCGTGAGCGAGAGCGCGCCGCCGAGGTCGGCGATGTTCGACGGGGAGGCCGGGCGCAGCAGGCTGGGCGCGGCGATGAGCGCCGCGGCGATGAGGGCGGAGGCGACGAGCGCGAGCCGCAGCGGCCGCGGTGGAGCGACACCATGGCCGAGGCACGCGCCGGCTGCCGTGAGCGAGACGGCGAGGCCGGCGACGAGGTTCTCGGCGAGGAGCGCCGCCAGCGCGAGCGCGAGGAACGTCCAGCGTCGCGTGGCGGCCGGCGTGAGCGTCGCGCCGCGGGAGTCGCAGGCCTCGGTGGCGACGAGGAGGCTCGTGAGCGCGAGCGCGAGTGAAGCCGCGGCACCTCCGCCGAGCGTCGCCTCCGCTTGCCAGGTCGGACCGAGCGCGGCGGTCAAGGCGGCAGTCCCCGCGAGCAGCGCCGCGAGCGGGCCGCTTCCGACCAACCTCGCGATCGTCGGGCGCGCGAGCTGGTAAGCGCACCACGCGGCGAGCGCGACGAGCGTCGCCGCAGCGACCGAAGCGCGCGAGGTCCGTGAGCCGAGCGGCACCAGCAAGAAGAGCTGCGTGACCCACGTCGACACGTACCCGCCGGCACCGACGGCGGCGAGGCCCTGGTCGCGCAGCGCCGCCACGTCTCCTTGCCACTGCGCACCGCTCGCGCCGCGGACGAGCGCGACCGACCAGCTGATCGCGAACACCGCCCAACCGAACGCGCGCTCGAGCCGGCTCGGCACGCGCCGGTCCACCATGGGGCCTAACTGCCAGAGGTCGCGCGGGCGATACAAGTTCTCGACCCCGCGCGCCGGCGTCGCTCGACTGCGTGCGACGCATCGTGCCCCCTCCCGTCGTCGCGTGGCTTCGGCGAAGGCTGGCCCTTTTGGGTTGCGTGGCACTAGAGTTCGGCCCCCCCGAAATCCGGGCACGCGCCTCACGCGCGCGCCACCGGAATTCCGCGACAAGGAGCAACGACCGTGGCCCGCTTCATCGACGACCTCAGGCGAACCCACTACTGCGGCGAGCTGCGCGCGGCCGACGTCGGCAGAGAGGTCGTGCTCTTCGGCTGGGTGGCGCATCGGCGCGATTTCGGCGGCTGCGTCTTCATCGATCTGCGCGACCGCGAGGGGATCGCGCAGGTCGTGTTCGACGCTGACTTCGTCCCCAGCGCCGTGACGCGCATGCCGGCCCTGGCCGCGCGCGCGGAGGCGTTCTGGGACGGCGAGCAGGTCAAGAGCGCACATGCGCTGGCCGAAGAGGTGCGTCGCGAGTGGGTCATCGGCGTGCGCGGCGTCGTCGTCCATCGCGGCGAGAAGAACATCAACCCGAAGCTCGCGTCGGGCGAGGTCGAGGTGCGCGTCGCGGAGGCGGTGGTCTTCAATCGCGCCGAAACGCCGGCGTTTTCGGTCGAGGACGACATCCAGACGGACGAGGAGGTGCGGCTGCGCAACCGCTACGTCGATCTGCGTCGCGCGCCGCTGCAGCGCACGCTGCGTATGCGCCATCGGCTCAATCAGGCGACGCGGCAGCACCTGAGCGACGTCGGAGCGCTCGAGCTCGAGACGCCGATCCTGTGCAAGTACACGCCGGGCGGCGCACGCAATTTCCTCGTGCCGTCGCGCCTCTCGCCCGGAAAGTTCTACGCCCTCGCCGAGAGCCCGCAGCTGTTCAAGCAGCTCTTCATGGTGTCGGGCTTCGACAAATATTTTCAGATCGTCAAATGC
>SYFR01000406.1 GCA_005800325.1 Myxococcales bacterium
AGCACCGGCTACCCGCAGCCCGAACCGGGGCCGATCCCCCGATGCCCACGGAACTGCTCCATCTTTAGATGCGCCGGCCCTGGGTCAAGCCGAGGCTGCCGGAGGTCGCTCACGGTGCGGGCGTGGCCGGAGGTCTTCGCGCGAACACCATGCGATCGGGGGCGCCCGCGGCGCCGGGCTCCACGCGCACCTCAATCCCGCTGTCCTCGCACGCGAGCGTGAGCACGCCGTCGGCACCCTCGCTGCCGCTGCAGAGCCGGTCGTCCTCGATGACGTGGGCTTGCAGTCGCTCGGAGTAGCTGCGCATCGCCTGCGCCCTCGCCTTCGCGTCGACCGGCGTGACCGTGGCGCCCGTGCCCGCCTCGCTCGTGCGCACGAACAGCTCGACGCCGGAGAGCTCGACGCGCGCGAGCCGATAGCCGCGGTCGAGCCAAATCTTCGCGTCGAGCGAGAGCTCGCGATTCGACTCGCCCTCCGGCGAGCGCGCGGTGAAGCGGCGAACGAGGGACTTGTTGCATGTCTCGCCGTCGTCGGTCCGCGCGCAGTCCGGCGGCGGCGCCGAGAGGCGAAAGCGCACGAGCAGCTTCGGGGGCGCGGCGTCGAAGGTCGAGCGCCACGCCTCGGGCGCGAGCAGCTCGCGGGCCCAAGCGAGCCCGAGCCCCGCCGCGGCCTTGCGGCTCGCGTCCTCGGCCTCGGTGCGAAGCATGGTCGCGTGCGCCGTACGCGTCGCGAGATCGCCGTGCCTCGCCTCGGCGCGCTCGAGCGCGAGTTTCTCGCTGGCGAGCGTCGCGTTCGGACCGCGGGGCAGCGCCGCGAGGTAGGCCTCGAGGCCGTCGGCCGAGCGACTCCGCGCCGCAAAATAGACGGGCTCGGCGTGGGTGAGGTAGCGCTTCACCCGCTCGCTGAAGCGCCCCTCGGGGTGCTCCTCGAGGTACTCGAACGCCGCGGCCACGCGCCCGTCGAGGTCACGCGCGAGCCGCACCCGACGATAGGCCGCGTAGTCACTCGGCGTCGCGATCGCGGCGCGCGCGACGTGGCACGCGGAGGTGAGCGGCGCGAGGGCGAACGCGCAGAGGAGCGAGGCCCCGGGCACACCGAGCGCGTGCCGCAAACGACGCATGCGCCCACGGTGCACGGCTCGGCTCGTCGCGGCTCCGCTCGTCACGGCTCCGCTCGTCACGGCTCGGCTCGTCGCGGCTCGGCTCGTCACGGCTCCTCCGGCGCTGGCTTGCGCTCGGGCGGGCAGAAGTTGCACTCGGTCGGCACCGTGGCGCCGGCGTCGGCGACGTAGCTCGCGTAGTCCTCGCACGAGGCGTGGGTCAGCGCCGCGAGGCACACCTCGCCGTCGTGCGTGAGCGGGAAGCAGTCTTCGGCGAACTCGCTCGGGACCGCGCTCGCGCCGCAGGCCTCGTCGCACGCGGCCGTCGCGAGGGCGCACGACACGCACCGCGCGCAGTCGATGCGCCGCTTCTCGGTGAAGAACTTGGTGGCGTCGAGATCGGCGCGCTCGAGCCCGCAGCTGCCGATGTTGCCCGCCGTGGGCGCGGCCACGACGAGCCACAGCGCGGCGACCCCGCCCGCCCTCACCGCGCCCGAGAGCGGCCATTTTCGCGCGATGACGCTCACGGCAGCACCTCGAGATCGACGGAGAGACCGAGCTGAAAGGAGAGGACGGGGATCGTGGTCCGCTCGTGCTCGTACGTCGCGGCGCCGTAGAAGAGATCGCCGACGACCTCACCCGTGACGCCGAGCGCGCCGGTCGCGTACACGGTGCCGCCGAGGGCGAGCTCGCCGCCGACGTTTCCGTCAGGCGCGGCGAGCAGGCACACGCCGGCGCGCGCGTGACCGGCGAGGTACGGCCCCGCCGGACGCCGCAGCATGTACGTCACGCTCAGCGCTTGTTGCGGCACGCCCTCGAGCGCCGCCGACAAATGCAGGTTCGGGCCGTGCTGCCAGCCGAACGGCTCGCCGAACGCGGCCATGAGGCCCAGATCGACATAAGGCGCGGTGAGCGACAGCGACTCTCCCTCGGCGCCGAGCTGAGTCGCGAGCCGAAACGGATTATTGAACCGCAGCCCGCGCCCGCCGAGGGCCTGCACCGCGGCGTGCACGAACCGCGTCCGCGTCGGCGACAGCGCCCGTAGCTCGTCATCTTCGCTCACGGGGGCGCCGTCGACGGCGGCGGCGGGGGCACCAAGCTCGGCGGGCGGACTCTCGGCCTCGGCGGCGCGCGCCGGGGAGCTCGTGAGCGCAGCGGCGAGCAGCAGGAGCGCGAATGAAACAACGTTCACCCCGAAATTTCCGGCGCGCAGCACCTTCTTCGCCAGCGTGGAGAGCGCCACCTCCTCGGGTCGCTTGAACGCGAGCGCGCGGTACGGAGCGGGCGGCTCGGCGGGCAGCGGCGCCGCTCGCCGCACCGTTCCCTCGAGCACGGCGACCTCGAGACGCCGGTGGCTGAGGACGTGTCGCAGCGAGCCGGCCTCTCGGAGCGCGAGCCCGCGTGGCACGCCGTACGACGCGAGGGTTTCGCGCGCAGCCTCCGGGGTCTTCGCCTCGACGAGCGGCGGCTCCCACATGCCGGCGTAGAGGCCCTCCTCCCGGCGCTGACCGAGGAGCACGCGATCGCGGTGTCCAACGACCGCCGCGACGCACGCCACCGTGCGCGGCGCCCTCTTCGGCAGCGCCCGCGGCAGCTCGCCCTCTCTGCCCTCCCGCCTCGCTACGCAGCTCGCGCTGAGCGGGCAGTCCTCGCAGCGCGGCGCGCGCGGCGTACACACGAGCGCGCCGAGCTCCATCAGCGCCTGGTTGTGACGGCCCGCGCGCTTCTTCGGGACGAGCTCCCCGGCGAGGCGCCAGGCCTTGCCCATGCCGCGTGCGCTCGCCATGTCGTCGTCGATCGCGAAGAGCCGCGCGAGCACCCGCGCCACGTTGCCGTCGACGAGCGGCACGGGCTCATCGAACGCGATGCTGGCGATCGCCCCGGCGGTGTACGCGCCGATCCCCGGCAGCTCGCGCAAGCGAGGCGCGGCGCGCGGCACCTGACCACCGTAGCGCGTGCGCACCTCGCTCACCGCGAGCTTGAGCTGCCGCGCGCGCCGGTAGTAGCCGAGGCCGCTCCAGCTCGCGAGCACGTCGTCGAGCGGCGCCGCGTCGAGCGCCTCGAGCGTCGGGTAGTCGCCGAGGAACCGCTCGTAGTACGGCACGACGGTGTCGACGCGCGTCTGCTGCAGCATGATCTCGCTGACCCATACCTTGTATGGATCGCGCGTTTTACGCCACGGGAGCTCGCGCGCGCGCCGGTCGAACCACGCCCCGAGTCGCCTGGCGATCTCGCCCGCGCTCATCCCCGGCAGGCCCGCTCCACCTCGTCCACGGTCTTGGGGATCGCCTGCGTGAGGTTCTCGTACCCGCTCTCGGTGACGAGGATGTCGTCCTCGATCCGCACGCCGATCCCGCGAAGCTCGGGCGCCACGCGCTCGTCGTCTTGCGCCACGTAGATCCCGGGCTCGATGGTGAGCACCATCCCGCTCGCGAGCGGCCGCGGCCTGCCGTCGACGAAATACGAGCCGACGTCGTGCAC
>SYFR01000407.1 GCA_005800325.1 Myxococcales bacterium
ACTCGTCCGTGCGTCGCGTACTTGAAATGAAGGCGCGCACGGGCGCTGCAACGCGTCCGATCGTCGCGCTCGACTCACTGCGAAGCATCGTCGGATCCGCGGAACACCGCGCGACCGCCGTCCGCGTGGCCCAGCAGGCGATCACGCTGATTCGGGATGCGAAATCACTCGTGCCGCTTCGCGAAGGCCACCTCGCTCTCCAGGCGCTCGTCGAGGTAGCGGCGATTGAACGCGCCGGTGAGCGCGTCGCGCAAGACGGCCTCGTACATGCGCTGCGCATACACGGCCTCGGCCTCGCCGCCCGAGGAGACGCGCAGCACATTGTGCGTCCCAAGGCGGATCTTGTCGCCGACGTGGATCGGCCGCTCGACGTCGCACGAGGCGTCGTTCACGTGCGTGCCGTTGCGGCTCTTGAGGTCGCTGACCAGAAACTCGTTCCGCTGCGCGTCGAAGCGGATCGCCGCGTGTTTGCGGGATATTTCGCCGTCGAGGATCTGGATGTCGAGGCCGTCGCCCCGGCCGATGACCACGACGGGCTTCGTGCGGCCGAGCGGGTAGATGCGGCCCACGTGCGGCCCCGACATGACGATGAGGAGCCAGTCCGCAGAGGTCGCTCCGGTCACCGCGCTCTTCTGCAACGAGACGAGGGTCTCGCTGAGCTCGGGGCGGGACCGGCGGGACATGCGGCCACATCATAGGGGCCGAGGGCGCAGCCCAGGCGCGGAATTTCGCGGCCGACTCGTGAGCCGGCACGGTACGATGCCGCCATGCTCACTGCCATCGGGAAGTTGGCGCTCGTCGGTTTCGGAGCGACCGCAATCCTCGCCGGCGCGTGTGGGCGCGACGAGCGGAATCCGCCCAGCGCGCCGCTCACGGCCGGGTCCGTGGGACCGGGCGGGCAATCGAGCGGCGCCACCACGAGCACCGGAGCCGGAGGCGCGGGCGGACAAGGCGGCGGCGGACCCGCGCCCGAGCCGAGCGTCTTACCGAAGGCGGAGGGCACCTGCCCGGTGCTCGACTCGGGCATCGCGGTGGTCGCGCTCGCGGGCATGGAGCCGCGGGACGTGGAGGTGAGGGTGTCGAGCGATGCGCAGACGCTCGACGGCCCGTTCGTCGCGGTGTTCCGGGCCGAGGACCAGTCGCCGAGCGATGCCATCACCGCCGTGCTCGGCGCCGAGGGGCTCGACGAGATCCTCGATCGCGGCGGCGTCGTCGTCGCGCCCGACGGGGATCCCGCCGCGGGCAACGGCGTGTTTCCGTGGTTCACCTACCTCGGCGGCGGCTTCGACGCCAAGGGTCAGCCCGATCCGCCCGACGATTTTCGCGTGTTCGACGAGCTGCTCGCGTGCGCCATCGAGCAGCACGGCATCGACACGCGCCGCATTCACACGATGGGCTTCCACGAGGGCAGCGTGATGGCGATCCACACGGCGATCCTGCGCTCCGGCTTCGTCGCGAGCACGGTCGCGCACTCGACCGCCGTCACCGGGGCGCCCGCCGAGCAAGACGGCACGAACCCCTTCGCGGCGATGCTGCTCTTCGGTGGATCGACCGATACCGACAGCATCATCGCGTATTCGAACGAGACGCCCGAGGCGGCGACGGCGCTCATCACGCCGGAGGCGCCCTTCACGACGCCGCACTTCACGATCTTGTGCGACCACGGCGCCGGCACCGAGCTCGCGAAGGACTCCGTGCCGTCGACGATCGAATTTCTCCTCGACCATCCGTACCGCGTCGTCGAGGAGCCGTACGCCGATGGCCTGCCGAAGTCGTTCCCGAGCTACTGCGTGATCCACGAGTGAGCAGCGAGCATCCCGAATCGGCGATGGTACGCGGTGCTCCCGAGCTGCGGCGCATCGTCTTGATGCGGCACGCCAAGAGCTCGTGGGACTCGAGCGCCGAGAGCGATCACGCGCGCCCTCTCAACGAGCGCGGCCGGCGAGATGCTCCGCGGATCGCGCGGCGGCTGCGCGAGCTCGGCTGGGTGCCCGACCTCGTCGTCTCGAGCGATGCCGCGCGAACCCGAGAGACCTGGGAGCTGATGCGCGCCGAGCTGGGCGAGCTGCCCGCGCGGTTCACACCTGCGCTCTATCTCGCGGGCGTCGATGCGGCGCGCGCGGTCGTCGCGAAGCTCCCGAGCGAGGTCGCGACCGCGTTGCTGCTCGGGCACAACCCCGGATGGGAAAGGCTCGCCGCGACGTACTCCGGCGAGGAGGTGCCGCTCGGCACGGCCAACGCGATCCTGCTCTCGGTGCACGCGGCGACCTGGTCCGCGGCGGCCGGCATGGACGGCGCCTGGTCGAGCGCCGGGGTGCTGCGGCCCCGCGAGATCTAGCCTGGCGCAGGACGCCGCAGCATTCGGCGCTTTCTGAAGCCGGAGACGCGGCGCTATGCCCGGCCGGGCTTCGACGACGACAAGACTTGGCGCTGCCGTTCTCGGGTGTCCCTTTCTCGGGTGTCCCGTTCTCGGGGAAGGATCCGTCGACAGCGAATCGACGTGCGGGCGGTGCTCGACGTGCGGGCCGTGCTCGACGTGCGGGCGGTGCTCGACGTGCGGGCCGTGCTCGACGTGCGGGCGGTGCTCGACGTGCGGGCGGTGCTCGACGTGCGGGCGGTGACTCCTCTATGCTGGTTCCTTGGCGCGCCGAGTCCTCGTCGTCGAAAGTGACCCGCTTGCCTTCGCGGCGATCAGCGCGCCGTTGCGCGAAGCGGGGTACGACGTGGCTCAGGCGACGGGGCCGCGGCAGGTGCGGTGGAGCTTCCTCGAGCGCGCGCCGGAGCTCGTGCTCGTCAACGCGGGAGACGCAATAGAGCCCGACCTTGGGGTCGTGACGGCGTTTCGCGAGCTCCCCGAGGGAGCTTCGGTCCCGGCGATCGCCGTCGGGTTTGCGCCGTTCTCCGCGGCCCTGATCGCCAAGCTCGCCGGGGCCGGCATCGAGCGCACGCTGCTCTTGCCGACCGCGCCGCGGACGCTCCTCGACGTGATCGCGACGACGCTCGGTGGTCCGCTCTCCGCGGACCGGCATGCTCGCCGCGCGATCGTCGTCGACTACGGGGGACCGAGTTCGGGCAGCGGCGCCTTCGAAGTCTCGGCTGACCCGCGCAGTGAGCGAGGTGCGCGCCGTGCGGACGCCGACGACGCCGCGCCGCTGTCGACGCGCAGCGCGCAGGCGCGGCAGGCGCACATGGAGCGGCCGCCGTCGACGAGCCCGGTGTCGACGCGTCGCAGCGTGTCTCACGTCGAGGCGAGCCCTCCGTCATCGCGTCGCAGCGCGCCGCCGGCTCACGTCGAGGCGAGCCCTCCGTCATCGCGTCGCAGCGCGCCGCCGGCTCACGTCGAGGCGAGCCCCACGTCATCACGTCCGAGCGCGCCGCCGGCTCATGTCGAGGCGAGCCCCACGTCATCACGTCGCAGCGCGCCGCCGGCTCACGTCGAGGCGAGCCCTCCGTCATCGCGTCATCGCGCGGCCTCGTCCCCTGGCGCGCCCTCGTCGCCTGGTACGCCCGACGAAGAGTCCGCAGCGTCGTACGTCAAGCGCGGCAGGCGGGCGCTCGCCGAAGAACGCTACCATGACGCGCGCAACCTCTTCGTCGTGGCCGCCAAGCTCGAACCCTCGCACGAGCACAACGCCTACGCAGACGTGGCTCGCGGGTACGTGCAGCGCAGCGAAGGCAACCTGGCGGAGGCGCTCGAGTCGGCGCGGCGCGCGCTGCGGGCGGAAAAGGATTTCGAGCCCGCGAAGCAGCTCGCGAGCCTGCTCGAGGGCAGCAACAAGTGGCTGTCCGGGCTGTTTCGCCGGCGTTGACGGGATCGCGTCGCGCCGCGTGTCCTGGGTAACGAGCCGGTCCTAGTTCCCGAGCTTGTTGACGGTGCGGCCGAGGTCGCTCGCCGTCTGGGCGACGCTGAGGTTCGCGAAGACCTGCTGGCGGGCGCGCCGGAGCTGGGCGAGGCCGTCGATGAGGTCCGCGCCGCGCTCGAGTCCCGCGGCCATGCGCTGCGCCTGCTCGGAGATCGCGACCCTATCGACCGGTGCCCCGCTGTCGGCCGGGGCCGCGCTGGCTTCGGCCTGCTGGATGATCTCTGCCGCCTTCGCCGCGGATGCAAAACCCGCGGCGAGCCCCGCTTGCGCGCTCTCCATCATGCCGCCGAGGCTGGTCCTGTTCGTGCTCATCGACACGATGAACGGCGCGTTGTAGAGAAACTTTAGGCCGGTCTCACCTTCGCGCGAAGTTTGCCGCATTTCGCCGCATCTTGCCGACCTCTCGCTCGGGCGCGCTGGCGTGCCGCAGGTGCTCCGGCTGGCGCGGAGTCGCCTCGCAGGTCCCGCGTCAAGCGCTGCCGAGCGGCGCCGCGAGAAACTCGAGCACGAGGCGAGCCAGGGGCTCGGTGTGCTCCGTCGTGAGGTCGTGCGCGTCGCCGGGCAGCCACTCGAGCCGCGAGCGGCGAATTCCGCGCCCGAGAATGCGGCTGTTCTCGGCCGGGACGATGCGGTCGTGCTCGGCGCTCACGATGAGCGTCGGCGCGCCGATCTTCGCGAGCTCGCGACTCACGTCGTGGCCGAGCGCCGCGAGGGCCTGAAATACCAGCGTGCGCGGGGGCACGGGATATTCGCGCGCGAGCTTCGTCCACGCGTGTACGAGCTCCGGATTTTCTCGGACGAACTCCGCGCCGAGCACCATCTTCGCGTCGGCCTCGGCCGCGCGCTCCGGCGAGAACAGCCGCGCCCGCGCCATCGCGAGAAACGGCGTGAACCGAGGCCGCACCGCGCTCGCGCCCCCTGCGGTCGTCGCCGCGAGCACCAGCCGGTCGAGCCTGCCGCCGTGATCCAGCGCAAATCGCAGGCTCACCATGCCCCCGAGCGACATGCCGAACACGTGGGCACGCGCCACCTGCGCGTGGTCGAGCACGCGCGCGAGATCGTCCGACATGGCCGTGACCGAGAACGGTGTCCGCGCCGCGCCCGAGCGCCCGATCCCGCGGTTGTCGAGCACCAGCAAGCGAAAATGCGGGGCGAGCTGCTCGAGCCACGCGCCCCAGTGCAGCGCGAAGCGGCCGAGCCCGCGAACCAGCGCGAGCACCGGCGCGTCTTGGTTGCCGAGCAGCTCGTAGTAAATCGCAGGGCCTTCGCGCGTCGAGGTCAGCACGGGGGCCTCGATACCATGGGAACGAACCGTACCGCGCCAAGTCGTTCGGCGGCGAGCGCCTGTCCGTGCTTCGTGTAGCGCACGAGCAGCTGTTGGTCCGCGCCCACCGGCGCCACCAAGAGCCCCCCTTCGACGAGCTGCTCGGCGAGCGCGCTCGGCAGCTCCGGCGGGGCGGCGGTGAGCAGGATGCGATCGAACGGCGCCTCTTCCGGCCACCCGGCGTATCCGTCACCGATGCGCAGGTGCACGTTCGTGACGTTCAGCGCTGCGAGGCGCGCCATCGCCGCGAGGCCGAGCGGCTCGACGAGCTCGATCGTGTACAGCTCGCGCACGAGCTCGGCGAGGACCGCGGCTTGGTAG
>SYFR01000408.1 GCA_005800325.1 Myxococcales bacterium
CCACTCGGGCAACCCTCCAGAGTTCTTCTCGAATTTCAAGAGCTCGCGGCGCTCCGCGAGTGGCACCCTTGCCGGTGCCGAGAGCGCATGCTGCGCCGCGCGGCCGAGCCGAGACCCGTTCGGGTTGGCAAGCCGCTCGGTGGAGCTGGCAAGGGGAATCGAACCCCTAACCGCCGGTTTACAAAACCGGTGCTCTACCAATTGAGCTACGCCAGCGAAGCCGCCGAAGCCGCCTTGATGTCAACGATTTAGGGCAAGTCAAGAGATGGCGAAGGTCTACCGCCGCGTCAGCGCGAAGATGGACCCCTCCATCGAGGGCTGCGGCTTCTATCCCCCCGGGAGACGGGTGTCAAACGCGTTCGTCGCGGAGGTTGCGCTTCCCGCGGGTTCTTGCAATTCTGCCGCGCATCGAAGCAGCGCGGCGCAGAGGGCGCCGCCTTGCGTGGGGCCCGGCAGCGCGCGGCCCGGAGGATCTTTGGGATGGATTGTCCCGCATGCGATCACGTGAACATCGACGGCGCGCGCTTCTGCGCGAAGTGCGGGGCGCCGATGCCCGTCGCGGCCGTCGCGGGCGCCGACCCGATGATCGGCAGCACCGTCGGCGGTCGATACCGCGTCACGGCCCTGCTCGGCGAAGGTGGCATGGGGCGCGTCTACACGGCCGAGCAGCAGATGGGCACGGCCGTGCGCCGCGTCGCCGTCAAGACGCTGCTGCAAGAGTTCTCGCGGGACGGGCAGGTGGTCGCGCGCTTCATGCGCGAGTGCGGCACCGTCGTCGAGCTCGAGCACGCCAACACCATCAAGTTCTTCGACTTCGGCAAGACCGACCAGGGCGACCTCTACATCGCGATGGAGTTCGTGGACGGCAAGCCGCTCGCAGACATCATCGTCAAAGAAGGCGCGATGAGCCCCGAGCGCGTCGACCACATCATGAAGCAGATCTGCGGCTCGCTGAACGAGGCGCACGAGAAGGGGATCGTGCACCGCGATCTCAAGCCCGAGAACGTGGTCTTGACCGAGAAGGCGGGGGAGAGCGACTTCGTGAAGGTGCTCGACTTCGGCATCGCGAAGCGGAAAGAGAGCGCGGACACGGCGCGCGAGCAGAAGCTCACGCAGCAAGGCATGGTGCTTGGGACGCCGCCGTACATGAGCCCGGAGCAGTTCACCGGCGCTGCGATCGATCGCCGCAGCGACATCTATTCGCTGGGCGTGATGGCGTACGAGATGTTGACTGGCAGGCTGCCGTTCAACGCGAACACGCCGTGGGAGTGGGCGACGCAGCACATGACCGTGCAGCCGTCTCCGTTCGAGAAGGTCGTGACGGGCGCGATGGCGGCGCGGATCCCCACGCCGATGAAGGACGCGATCCTGCGCGCGCTCGCGAAGAAGCCGGAGGACCGGCAGGCGACGGCGAAAGAATTTTACCGCGAGCTCAACGCCGCGGCGATCGCGTCGGGGGCGCGCGTGAACCCGGTCGACCCGGCGGCGGAGTCCGCGCACGCGCGGCCAGGCGCCACGCAGATCGGCGAGCCGTTCCTGCCGCCGGACGCCGGCATGCCAGGCCCAGGAATACCAGGCACGGGAATGCCGGGCACGGGCATGCCGGGCGCGGGCATGCCGGGCGCGGGCGGGCACGCCTACGTGCCGAGCGTCGGCGGGCAAGCGATGCCGGCTCCGATGCCAATGGCAGCGACGCGTGGCGGCGGCGGCAAGGGGATGATGGTCGGCGCGGCGCTCGCGGTGACGGGGGTCGTCGTCGCTGGCGCGTGGTGGTCGCAGCGCGGCGGCGGCGAGACGGACGAGGTGCCGACGATCCCGGTGGCAAATTCGGGCACGCCAGCCGCGGAGGCGACGACGACGACCGGAGGCGCGACCGAGGCAACGACGACGACCGGCGCCGACGGCAGCGCGAGCGATAGTACGACCTCGTCGACGACCGGCGGAGACGCGGGCGACGCGGGGACGGCGGCAACGGACACGGCGAGCGACACGCCGCCGCCGAGCAGCGGCTCGGGGGATACGGCGCCTCCGCCGAGCAGCGGCTCGGGCGGAAAGACGCCTCCGCCGAGCAGCGGCTCGGGCGGAAAGACACCGCCGCCGCCGACGACGCCACCTGCTGGGGGCTGCGGCGAGGCGATCGCCGCCGCGATGGCGAGGAACTGCAGCGCCGCGCGCGCCGCGATGGCCAAGTGCAGCGGCCCGCAGGCAGGCACGGCGGCCGCCAACCTCAGAGTGCACTGCAACGGCCCGACCTTTCCTCGTCCGGGCAAGAAGACCAAGTGACCTGAATGGCCGCGCCGATCGTGCTGTGTGGCTCGCTCTCACGCTGGGCGGTGTCGCTCGGCGCGAGGATGCACGAGGCCGGTTACCGCGCGCTCGGGCTCGCGTGGCGGTACGTCCCGTTCGAGGTCGAAGAGCACGAGCTCGAGGCCGCGCTCGCGGGCATGCGGGCCCTGAAACTACGGGGTTTCGGCGTTTCGGTGCCGTACAAGCTCGCGGTGATGAAGTGGCTCGACGAGGTCGACGCGGTCGCGGCTCGCATCGGTGCCGTGAACACGATCGTGCACCGCGAGGGCCGGCTCGTGGGCCACAACACCGACTGGTTGGGCGCGGTGCGCGCGGTCGAGGAGGCACGCCGTGTCGAAGGCGCACGCGTGCTGGTGCTCGGCGCGGGCGGCGCGGCGCGGGCCGCCGCCTACGGCTTCAAGGCGCGCGGCAGCGCGGTCACGCTCGCGAACCGCACCGACGAGCGCGGCAGAGCGCTCGCGAACGAGCTCGGGGTCGGCTACCGCGCATGGGACGAGCGCCACGCGACGTCGGCGTTCGACGTGCTGGTCAACGCGAGCTCGCTCGGTATGGAGACGGTGTGCCACGAGTGCCCGCTCGCGGAGGGCGCGCTCGAGCCGCGGCACGTGGTCTTGGACGCGGTCTACAAACCGCTCGAGACCGAGCTCGTGCGCGCGGCGAGGCGACGAGGCGCGACGACGCTCGACGGAGGACGCATGCTCTTGCACCAGGCGGCCGCGCAGTTCGAGCTCTATACCGAGAGAGAGGCGCCGCTCTTGGCCATGGATGCTGCCCTGCGCGAGGCGATCGGCGATGCCGCGAGCGCGCGAACATGAGGCCGCGAACTAGGCAGCGAATTGGGGGACCCGAACATGCGCGTCCAAGCATGATGGCCCGAACATGAAGGCGCCGTGGCTCGCGGCGCTCTCGCTGATTGCAGCGCTCGGGTGCGACGACGGACGGGGCGCGGACTCGCCAGCCGAAGCAGGCAGCGCGACGAGCCTCTCGGCGAGCGCCGGGCCGATGATGGCCAATGCGACGGCGAGCGCGAACGCCGGGCCGATGATGGCCAGTGCGACGGCGAGCGCGATACGCCCCGCATCCGGCGAGGGTGCCGGGCCGATGATGGCCAATGCGACGGCGAGCGCGGGCGCCGGGCCGATGACGGCCAATGCGACGGCGAGCGCGGGCGCCGGGCCGATGACGGCCAATGCGACGGCGAGCGCGGCACGCCCCGCATCGGGCGAGGGCGCGACGCAAGGCGACATGGCGCTCTTGCCCGCTGGCGTATTTCTCATGGGCGCGTACCGCGAGTACGGGAGCAGCGAGGAGAAGCCGGCACACGAGGCGATCGTCCCGGGATTTTGGCTCGATCGCCGCGAGGCCACGGTGGCCGAGTTCCGCGCGTGCGTCGACGCGGGCAGGTGCACGCCGAGCGCCGCCCTGCCCTTCTGCAACGGACATGTCCCGGGCCGCGAGCGCCACCCGATCAACTGCATCGATCTGCGCCAGGCCGCTTTGTACTGCGCGTGGGCACAGAAGCGCCTGCCGAGCGAGCGCGAGTGGGAATATGCGGCGAGCGGAGGCACCGAGCGGCGCCGCTACTCCTGGGGCAACGCGGAGCCCACGTCGCTGCTCGCCTGTTACTACCACCCGGGCACGTGCGAGGTCGGCTCGTTTCCCGCGGGGGCGTTCGGCCTCTATGACATGACTGGCAACGTGTGGGAGTGGACGCAGTCGGAGTTTCTGCCCTTCCCGTCGCGGCCCGGGCTCGACGCGATCGCGGACGGCAAGCTCTATGTCTATCGCGGCGGAGCGTGGAGCCGACGCTTCGCGAAGTGGATGCGCAACCTCTTGCGCAACCGCTACGGCGCGAGCGAGAAGAGCGCCGCGATCGGCGTGCGCTGCGCCAAGAGCGTGGAGCCGCTCGCCTGCCCGCCGGACACCGAGGCGCGTGATGGCCAATGCGTCCGCACCTCGGGGCCAGTGCTCTGCGAGCCGGGGTATGCGTTCGACCAAGCGCTCGCGGCCTGCGCGCCCTCGACGACGACGAGCGGTGCCAACGGCGCGAGCGGTACCAACGGCGCGAGCGGTACCAACGGCGCGAGCAGCGCCAACGGCGCGAGCGGTACCAACGGCGCGAGCAGCGCCAACGGCGCGAGCGGTACCAACGGCGCGAGCAGCGCCAACGCTGCGTTGAGCCCGCCCGCAGCGCCCGCGACGACGGCACCGATCACGCGCACGCGTACGCCACAGTTCGATGCCGACTGCGCGCGCCACTGGCCGAGGACGCCGTACTCGTTCGCGTTCACCGGCGGCCTCAATTTTCCCGCACGCCAGCCGGCCCTCAAGCAGCACGGCTGCGCCCCGCGCGACATGGGGATGAGCTGGACCAGCGCGTGCTGCGCCTCGCCGTAGTGTGGCGATGACGCCCGACCGCCCTTCGCGATGAGGATTTGAAAATGCTACCGACCAACAGGCCACCGTCCACGCCTGGGGAAATTCTGCTCGAGGAATTCCTCAAGCCGATGGAGATGACGCAGGTCGCTTTCGCGGCCAAGATTGGCGTGCCGAGCCAGCGAGTCAATCCACTCATCAAGGGCCGACGCGCTGTCACAGCCGACACGGCCTGGAAGCTAGCCGCGGTGTTCAAGACGAGCCCTCAGTTGTGGATGAACCTCCAGACCAACTACGACCTGTGGCTCGCCAGGCAGCAGCAACGGAAGAAGCGAGCCGCGGTCGGGGTAGCTTTGCCCAGAAGTCGACGACGCTTCGCCAGAGCTTGCGCTGGCCGGCGCACGACTCGCGGTGGCCCGCACGCGCGGCGGAGATGTGCGACGCAATGGCGGAATGAGTCCGGGCGGGTCATGGTTGGACCTCGGCAGCCCGCAAGTCGCGGCGCAACTTCGCTCGTCTCGCTCGCTGCCACGAGATCCAGCCCGTGCCCGAGGAGCCCATGAGTCGCGTCATCCGAGCCCAAGCCCTGACGTCCCCCATCACGATCGGACTCTTTACCGCTGCGCTCGCAGCTGCGCTCGCGGGATGCAGCTCCGCGAACCCCGTGGCCGCCCATACCGACGCGAGCGACGCGGCGGCCGGCCACGCGCCCTCACCCGCGGTCGTGCGCGTGGCCGCGCCGGTAGGCCTGCCCACCGCGGGCAGCATCGCGGATCTCGCCGACGCGGTGTCGCCCACGGTCGTCAACATCACGACGAGCCAAGCGGTGGGGCGCCACGAACCGCCGCCGTTTCCCCACTTCGATCTGTTCGCGCCCGAGATGCGGCCCCGAGCGCCTCGCGCGCGGGTGGGTGCCGGCACGGGCTTCGTCATCGACAGCAATGGCTACGTCGTCACGAACGCACACGTCGTGTCCGACGCGGACGACGTGAAGGTGCGGCTCCAGGACGACCGCGAGTTCGCCGCCGAGGTCGTCGGCCGCGACGCCAAGCTCGATCTCGCGCTCCTCAAGATCGGAGGCGTCACGGGGCTACCGGCCGTCGCTCTCGGCGACAGCGACGCGTTGCGCGTGGGCGAGCACGTGCTCGCGGTCGGCAACCCCTTCGGGCTCGGTCACACGGTGACGATGGGGATCGTGAGCGCCAAGGCGCGGAGCATCGGCGCCGGACCGTATGACGACTTCATCCAGACCGACGCGTCGATCAACCCCGGCAACAGGACGCCGGGGTACCGGCGGCGGCGCCC
>SYFR01000409.1 GCA_005800325.1 Myxococcales bacterium
GAGATCTCCGGCGACGGCTCCGGCGACCCGGATCGTCGCGGCCTCGATATCGCTCTTCACGAGCCCGGACGCGCCGACCACGACGTCGCCCGTCGCGACGACGCTGCCCTCGACGTGGCCGTGGATCTCGAGATCGCCTTCCGCTCGGACGCGGCCGCGAATGACCGTGCCGGCCGAGATGATGGATGCGCTGCCGCTCGCCACGCTCAAACCTCCATGTCGACGTTGCCCTTGAACACCGCGCCGTCCGCGATGGTGAGGCGCGCCGCCTTGACGTCGCCGACGAGTCGGCCGCCGGTGAGCAGATCGACGCGCTCCGCTGCCGTGACGTTCCCCGTCACGTTGCCGCCGACCGCGACGGACTGCGCGTCGACGTCGGCCTCGACCACGCCGCCCGCCTCGACCGTCACCGAGCCTTCGACCGACAGCTTGCCACGCACGACGCCGCTCACGACGAGCTCGTCCTCGGACGAAATTTCGCCCTCGATCGTGATCCCCGACCCGATGATGGTTTTTGCCACGCTCTCGCTCCAATCGTAAGGGTGCCGTCGCTCACCCGCCGGCTCTGCCGCGGGCGACAAGATGGCGCAAGGCGCCGTGCCTACGCGATCGCCTCCGGCAAGTCAAAGTCGGCCTGAACGGTGCCATGAAACTGCCCGCCTTCTTCGATCGCGAGCGCGGCTGCGGCCACGTCGCCACGCAGCGCGCCGGTGCTCGTGATCGTGACCGGCCCCGCGATGTCGAGGTCGCCCGCGAGCTCGCCGCCCACGACGACCGCTCTGGCCGCGACGGTGCCATGGATGCTCGCGCCCTCGCGCAGCTCGAGCGTGCCCGTCACCTCGACCTCGCCCTCGATCTGCGCCTCGACGCAGAGATCCCCGTCGCCTCGCACGCGCCCGCGCACGCGCATCCCGCGACCGAGCACGGTCGCTTCCTTCGAGCTCTTCGCCATGGTGTTGGGCCCCGCGTGCACCGCGAAATTTCCGGGCGCGCGCGGCGCGACGCTAGTCCAGTCACCCTCCATAGGCAACACGCGCAAGAGCCCACGCGCACGCGCGCCATGGCGGGCCAGTCACGAAATTAGAAGCTGACGGCGACGCGAGCGCCGAGCTCGTGGTGAACGTCCGCGCCGCCCTCGCCGCCGGCCGTTTCGGACGTCGCGGCGCTCTCGAGCTCCCTCGGCAAAACCACCAGGTTCGTGGCGGTGCCGCTGCCCGGAGCGAGGTAGGCGAAGTACTCGAGCGACGCGCGGAAGAGCGTGCCGCGCCAGTAGTTGAAGGCGCCACCGAGCTCATAGGCCGTGATGTTCGAGCGCGGCGTGAGCGCGTCCTCGGTCGAGCCCTCGCGTGTCGCGGCGCTGTAGCTCGCGTTGATGCCCGAGGCGAGCAGCACGATCTCGAGCCCGCGTGGCAGCGGCGCGTCGTTTTCGCGATCGATCTGTTTCGGCCGCCAGGTGCCGGGCTCGCCGCTGGCGAACGCATCGCCGAGCGCCCAGAGCGACGCCTGTGCATACCAGCCGAGGCCGCGCACGCGCCCGAAGCGTTCGCTGTTCGTCGCGATGAAACCTTGGACGGCTTCGCGCGTGTCGTTCTCGACGAAGTACGCCTCGGCCCGGAGCTCGGCGCCGCGCCCGCCCGGGAGATCGAACGGAGCTCGCAGCTCTCCGCCGATGGCGCGCTGCATGCCCGATGGCAGGACGTGCGTGATGCGCCCCTGGCTGTCGACGTAGCCAGGCTGCCACAAGACGTAGCCGCCGCCGGTGGCGAGCGTCGGATAGTCGTAAGACACCATGTCGCGCCCGCCGATGCGACCGCTCACCCCGAGCCGCGAGTCGCGCAAGACGCGGCTCTTTCCCAGGCGGCGAAGCGGCCGCACGACGGCACGCGCTGCAAAATCGGGAGTCGCGTCCGCGAACGGCCCGTGCTCACCGTCGCCGTCGAACACGCCGGCCTCGTAGCTCACGAGATCGGTCACGTCGCCCCACAGCGCGAGGCCCAGGGCGCGCTCGTCGGGCACGGTGAAGCCGCGAATGGCGAGCGGACGCTCCATCGTCGAAGTGGCCGGCTCGGGCGTGCGATTCGACAGCGAAAATGGCGTATTTTGCTGGCCGAGAGTGAACGACAGCCAGCGACGAAAGCGATAGCTGACCGAGACGTCGACCGGCCGCAAGGACGAGTCATGCGCGCTCACGTGCGCGAGGCGTGGCGTGTCGGGGCCGGTGAAATTCGTCTCGCCGATGCGCTCGGAGCCGAGCTCGCCGCCGAGCGAAAACGCGAGCCGACCGTAGATGTCGCCGCTCAAGTCGAGCCTCACGCGGCGCACGTAGAAGCGTGGGCCGAGGTGGGCTCCGAGCCCTGGCAGGTCCGGCGCGCCCGGCGCACACTGCAAGTCCATGCGGAGCCTGCCTCCCGGATACAGCCGCAGTCGATCGTGCGCGTCGCTGAGATACGGCACGCCGCGGTGCACGCCGGCGTACATGCCGGCGGCCTCGAGGTCTCGCTGCAACGCAGGCAAGGCCGGTGGCGGTGGTGGGAGCTCGATGGTCGCTGCCATGCTCGGCGCGTCCGCCGGCAGCGCGCGGCTCGCCTCGGGGGCGGGCTCGGGCCCGGGCCATGCGCTCGGCGCGGCGGCCACCGCTCCCGACATCCTTTGC
>SYFR01000410.1 GCA_005800325.1 Myxococcales bacterium
CGCCTCGCCCGAGCGTTCTGGCCGGGACCGCTGACGCTCGTCCTGCCAAAGGCGCCGAGCGTGGGCGATGCCGTCACGCGCGGCGGGGCGACCGTCGCGGTGCGCGCGCCCGCACATCCACTGGCCGTGCGCCTGCTCGCGCGGACGCCGCTCGCCATCGCCGCTCCGAGCGCGAACCTCTCGGGCGAGCCCCCCGCACGCACCGCGAGCGACGTCGTGGCGGCGCTCGACGGGCGCGTCGACTACGTCCTCGATGGAGGGCCCACGGGTGATCGGGCGCCGTCGACGATCGTGGATTTGACGGCACTGGACGGACGCGCGACGGTGCTCAGGGACGGAGCCATTCGTCGCGATGAGCTCGCACGCTTCCTCGAGATCCGCTGACGCCTCGATGCGGCTCGTCGCGGTTGGCGTCGCGCTGCTCGGGATCCTGGGCGTCGCAGCGACCGCGCGCGCATGGCCGCTGCCGGAGAAGCAGGCGCTGCCGCTGCGCCTCGACGAGGCTCCGAGCCTCGCGCTGCTCGAGCCGTTTCGCCACCCCGAAGGACGCTCGGCCACGTTCTACGCGACCTACCGCCACGGACGCTACGGCCGGTGGCGCTTTCGGCTGCTCAGCACGCTCGATTGGCCGGAAAATCCGGGCGTCGCTGCGCGTGAGCCCGCGATCGACGCGTGGCTGGCGCGCCAGCTCGACGAGCCGCGCGGATTCCCGCTGCTCGGCGACGACGCGCACTGGTTCCTGCGCAGCGAGCGCGACGAGGCGCTGGCGATCGACGACACGCTGGTGCCGCCATGGCTGCGGAGGCTCGATCCTACGTTCGCCTCTGCGATGTTGCGGCAAGCGGGCTGTAGTGTGGGTGGATGCGCGCCGGGCGCCGCGTTTCCCGGCTTTGCGTTCGAGGCGCTGTGGACCGCGCTCGCGCCCCTCGCCTATCCGATCCCGACGTGGAAGTGCGTCGAGCGCCCCACGGTGGTGCGCAGGCTCGGCAAAGAGCAGGACAAGGTACTGCTCGTGCGCTGCGATGGCTCGCTCGCCGACGATGCGCTCGCGCGCCTGAGCATTCTCGCGCGCCCGACTGGCGCCCCGGCGATCGACGCGTTGCCAGACGAGCCGACGCCGGACGCCGGCGCCGGAGAGTGGGTCCCCGGCGTGCGGCTCCTGGAGCCGCGGCTCGTGTGGGTCCTCGGCGAGCTCGCGAACGCGTTTCGGCCACGCCCCGTCTACCTCTACAGCGGCTATCGGCCGCCCTCGGAAGGCCCGCTCGGCAAGGGGCACGGGAGCTTGCACGCGAGCGGGCGTGCGCTCGACATCGCGCTCGAGGGCGTACCGAACGAAGATCTCCTCGCAGCTTGCTGGGCGCTTCCCGACACGGGCTGCGGCTACTATCCGAACAGCCGCTTCGTGCACATCGATGTCCGACCGCGCAGCACCGGCAGCGCGGTGTGGGTCGACGTCGCCGCGCCTGGCGAGCCTTCGCGCTACGTCGCCGACTGGCCGAGCGTCGTCGAGGACGGCAAGGTGATCTGGCCGCTCCCGAAGCAACGCACGGGACACTAGTCAGCGCGCAAGTCAGAGCGGCGCGGGGCCCGTGCGGCGACGCTCCGAGGCCGTCACTCCCCGCGCCCGCCGTCGCCACGGTCGGGCTCGGTCTTGCGCGTCCGCGCGGCCGGGTCGCCTGCCTCCGCGGCCTGCTTCGCGCGGTACTCGCGGCGCAGTTTTTCGAGCTCATCCGCGACCGCCTCATCGGGCCGCATCGGGAGCGTCTGACGCGTGGGCCGGAATTCTTCGCGCCCCGCGCTCTTCACCGTCTCACGGAGTTCCGGCGCCGGCGTGCCGGCGGCCGAGGCGACCTCCTTCGGCGCAGGCGCACCGCTTGGCGGCATCAAATCGGACTGCGACTTTGGCGCCGCCGTGTCGGTGCCGATGGAGCGGAGCGTACTCGGGCGGTTGCGCTGAGGCGTCGTCGAGCGCACGCCGTGAGCGTCGTCGACGCGCTGCTTGCCAGGCGGCGTGCCCGGCCGCGTGGTCTTCGCGCTCGGCTCGTCGGCGCCGGCCGCGAGTTTATCGAGCTTCAGGTCGAGCCGCTGCGCGAACCGACGCCGCGTGTCCGGCTCCGGCTCGACGGCACTCGTCGTATCCAAGGTCGTGACGCCATCGGCGCCGTCCAAGACGGCGGGAACGACCTCGCTCGCTCGACGGGCCGCCGCGCCGTGCTCCTCCGCGCCGTGGGACGAGTCGTCCACCGACAAGTCGTCGCGGATCGCCAGCTCGAGCGCGCTCGGCAGCGCGAGCCCGATCCCGGCACGAGCCGCGCGCGCCCCGCTGCTCTTGGGCGAGGCGGCGAAGGGATTCTCGTTCCGCCGGCTCGAGCTGAGCGGCATCACTTCGTCTGAGAGCCTCTGTTTGCCGCGCACCGCGTCGAGCGCCGCCGAGGTCTGCGCGAGGCGATCGGCCAGCGCGTCGACGAATTGCCAGAGCAATTTCGTCGCGAGCGTGGGCTCGGTGCGGATGATCTCGAAGAAGTCGCTGCGGCGAAGTACGACGAGCTCGCACGGCGTCACGGCCCGCACGCTGGCGGAACGCGCGCTGCTGCGCACCAGCGCCATCTCCCCGACATGCTCCCCGACGCGCAGCTCCCCCAGGACCGTGCGGCCCTTCGTCACCTCGAGGCGTCCGTCGAGAATGACGTACATCGCGTCGCCCGCCTCGCCCTCGCTCACCACCATGACGCCAGCCGCGACGTCGATCACCTGGGCGACCGTCAGCACGCGCTCGAGGTCGCGGTCGTTGAGACCGAGAAAGAGCGGCAGTCCCGCGAGCACCGCGCGCTTCATCGCGAGCTGCCGCGCGCGCTGGCTGTCCCCGTCGTCGCCCCCGCCGAGCTCGACCACGACCGCCGTGATGTTGTCCTTGCCGCCCTCGGCGTTGGCAAAGTCGACGAGCTCGCGCACGCACGGCTCGGGCGCGTGAAGTTCGAGCGCCTGTGGCAACACGCTCGCTTTCTCGTCGAGGTACCGCGAGAGCCCGTCGGAGCAGACGAGGAAACGATCGCGCGGCACGAGCTCGAGCGTGTGCGTGTCGACTTTGACGTGCTGATAAACGCCGACGCCACGGGTGATGGCGTTGTTGCGCGGCACGAGCGCCACCTCCGCGGGCGTGAGGGCTCCCAGCTTGATCAGCTCGTTGGCCACGGTGTGATCTTCGGTGAGCTGGGAGAGGCGGCCACCGCGATACAGGTACACGCGCGAGTCGCCGACGTGCGCGATGAATCCGTAGGCGCCGAGCGTGAGCAAGACCGAGATGGTCGTGCCCATTCCGCGCAGCTGCGGTTCGCGCTGCCCCTCCGCGAAGATGCGCGACGACGCCGTGTTGACGGCTAGCTCGAGGATGCCGAGCACGCTCTGCGTGTGCAGGTCGGTGAGGTTCGCCGCGTTCCGGCGCTGCTCGAGCACCTCGCGCTGCGACGTGAGCACCTCGTGCACGACGCGCACCGCGATCGCGCTGGCGACTTCGCCGGCCGCGTGGCCGCCCATGCCATCAGCGACGACGAACAGCCCGAGGTCGCGATCGACGAGGAAGTTGTCTTCGTTGTGGCGACGCTTCCGGCCGACGTCGGTCGCCGCGAAAAACTCGATGCCGTCGCTCAAAGGCATGGCCGAGTGAGGCTAGTCCCTCGAGTCCGAAATGGGCTGACAAATTCGCTCAATCCGCGGCTCGGACGCATTCTCGCGAGCCACGACCGCGGCCAGCATGCGCCCCCCGACCTTGCCGTCGCGGCGGTACGAGTGAAACCGCTCGGCGTCGCAGTGCGTGCAGCCGCGCACGTGATCCACCTCGCGAACGCCGGCCTCGCGGAGCTGCGCCTCGACGATGCGCCGCAGATCGACGTGCGGCTTGTTGCGGCTCACGTCGATGACGTCCCCCCCGGCCAGCGAGCACGCGGCGAGCTGCTCGGCGACGTCGTGGCCCACTTCGAAGCAGCACGGCTCGATGTGCGGGCCAACCGCGGCGACGAGACTCCCCTCGCGTCCCGTGAGCGCCCGAAGCGCGGCGACGCCGGCCCGCGCCGCGTTGGCCACGGTTCCCTTCCAGCCGCTGTGCACCGCCGCGACCGCGCCACTCTCGCGATCCGCGAGGAGGACTGGGACGCAGTCGGCCGTCTGCACGCCGCAAGCAACGCCCGCCGTGCTCGACGCGGTGACGTCGCCCGAGAGCCTTCGCACCGCCTCGCGTGCGGCCGAGCCGTCGAGCACCTGCACGCCGACGCCGTGGACCTGATGCAGGTAGTAGATCCGGCTCGGGTCGACCCCGAGGACCGCACCCGCGCGCGCCACGTTCTCCTCCACGCTCGCTCGCTCGTCGCCCGTCGAGTACGCGAAATTCAAGGTGTCGAAGGGGGGCTTGCTGACGCCGCCTTTGCGCGTAAAAAACGCGTGGGCAAAGCCGGCGTTGGAAAACAGCGCGCTCGTCAGTTGGGATGCCCTCACGCCGGCAAGAATGCCACTTCGCGGGGCCCGCGTGGTACCGTCCGCGTTCTTGGCCGCCACCGGGCGCGCCAGGTCGAGCGTCAAGGCCGCGTCCCCCTCGGCCGTGCCGAGCGCCCCAAGCGAACCACCAAGCTCGATGCGTCCCAAGGACCCGTACATCGGCCGAGAGATCCTGAGCGGCCAGTTCCGGATCCTGCAGAAAATCGGGACCGGTGGGATGGGCTCCGTCTACAAGGCGCTGCAGCCGGACATGAACCGCATGGTGGCGGTCAAGATCCTGCACGCCAAGCTCAAGGCGCGAAAAGATCTCGTCGCGCGCTTCCGCCGCGAGGCGCGGGCGATGAGTCACCTGACGCATCCGAACACCGTCAAGGTGCTCCTCTACGGCGAGCTCGAGGAGGGCGAACTCTACATCGTGATGGAGTATCTCGACGGCCGAAACTTGAACCAGGTGGTGCGGCGCGATGGCCCGCTGTCGGTCGAGCGCGCCATCCCCATCTTGATCCAAGTGTGCGGCGCGCTCGAAGAGGCGCACCAGCAGGGGATCGTGCACCGCGATCTGAAGCCCGAGAACATCTTCCTGACGAACAGCGCCGGCATGCAGGACTACGCCAAGGTGCTCGACTTCGGGCTAGCCAAGGTGACCGAGCGCGAGCTCAGGCCCGGCTCGATCATGCTCACGCAAGAAGGCATGGTGTTCGGTACGCCCGAGTTCATGTCGCCCGAGCAGGCGCAGGGCCAGACGCTCGATCGCCGCAGCGACATCTACTCGCTCGCGATCATCCTCTACGAGGCGCTCACCGGAAAGCTGCCCTTCGATGCGCGCTCGTCGATGGAGTACATCCAGCTTCACGTCATGTCGCCACCCATCCCGCTCGACCAGCGGCTTGCGGACAAGACGTTTCCGACCGGGCTCGGCGACGTCATCGCGCACGCGATGGCAAAGGATCCGAACGACCGGTTCACCTCGACCGCTGAGTTCGCCGAGGCGCTGCGGACCTACGCGCCGTCGAGCTTCATGCCGGACTGGCCGCCGATGGCCTACGCGAGCCAGCCCATCCCGCTCGCGAGTGGACCGGTGTCCGCGCCTGGCGCGACGGTGCGCCCCGACCGGATCCCGGCCGACGAACCGAGCGCGCCCGCCGCCAACCTGCCGACCTCCGTCGAGGTCCCGCATTCGCACGCCGTGCCGCCGAGGATGACGAGCACGCTCGTCGTGGTCGCGACCGTGTCGGTCATCGCCGGGATCTTGCTCGCGGTGCTGGCGATCAAGGTCTTCTGAGGCGGGCGCGTCCCGTGCCGTGCGAGCGAACGTGGTCGCGGGCGCTGGCAGCACTATCCTCACGTGCGCTCGATGAAACACGAGGCCCGAGAGCGAGCTCCGAGCTCCCGTCGAACCTGGCTGCGAAGGCTCGGCCTCCTCGTGCTCGCGGCGTTCGGCCTCGCCTGCTTCGGGCTCACGGGCGTGTTGCGTCGCTACGAGCGCGACCTGCCCTCGACCGCGGAGCTCGCGCACTACGACCCGCCGCAGGTGACGCGCATCCTGGCGCGCGACGGCACGATGCTGGCCGAGCTGTTCGTCGAGCGGCGGACCGTGGTGGGCATCGAGCAAATCCCGGACGTCCTGCGATTTGCGGTGCTCGCGGCCGAGGACGCGGATTTCTATCGCCACGAGGGGCTCGACTACCTCGGCATGCTTCGCGCGCTGTACGTCAACGTCCGCCACGCCGAGGCGCGGCAAGGCGGAAGCACCATCACGCAGCAGGTGGTGAAGAATGTCCTGCTCTCGAGCGATCGCACGTTCGAGCGCAAGGCGCGGGAGCTCTTGCTCGCGAGGCGCATCGAGCAGGAGCTCAAGAAGGATCAGATCCTCGAGCTCTATCTGAACCACATCTACTTCGGCCACGGCCGCTACGGCGTCGAAGAGGCGAGCCGCTATTTTTTCGGAAAGGGCGTGGGCTCGCTGTCCCTGGCCGAGGCGGCGATGCTCGCGGGGATCCCGAAGGGGCCGCGCTATTACTCGCCACGCGCCGACGCCGAGCGTGCGCGGGGACGCCGCAACATCGTGCTCGAGCAGATGGCCACGAAGGGCTTCGCCGAGCGCGACGCGTGCGAAGAGGCCATGGCCGAGCCCGTGCGGCTCGCCCCGGCTGCCGTGGGGATGCCCGAGCTCGCGCCCGAAGCCGTCGACGAGGTCGAGCGCCTCCTCGACAAGCTCGTCGGACCGGCCGCCGCGAAGGGCGGCTTCACCGTCACGACGACGATCGATCCCGAGGTGCAGGCCGCGGCGCGCAAGGCCGTCCGACGCAACCTCGACCGGTACGGGGAGCGACACGGAGCCGTCGCACCGATCGGCAAGCCGAAGCGCCAGGTCGCGGCGTTCGCGGGGACGCCGACGACGAAGGGGCACGCGATTTACGGCGCGGTGCTCGACGGCGCGAACGACGCGGACGGCACCTTGTCCCTGAAAGTCGGCTCGGCCAAGGGCACCGTGCGGCTCTTCGAGCAGAAGCGGTACAACCCGACGAGCCTGCCGCCGAGCGCGTTCGGGCGCGCGGGCGCGATCCTTCGCGTGAGCGGGGTGCGCGAGCGTGGCGTCGGCGAGGACGGCGTGCCGCACGAGTATCGGCTCGAGCTCGGCCCGCAGTCGGCGCTCGTGGCGATCGACGTCGCGACCGGCGCGCTCCTCGCGCTCGTGGGCAGCTACGAGGGCGTGCGCGGCGGCCTGGATCGCGCGACCGCCGCGCACCGACAGCCCGGCTCGACCTTCAAGCCCTTCGTCTATGGGTACGGCCTCGCGTCGAAGAAGCTCACGCCCGCGACCCTCGTGCCCATGCCTCCGCCTCCGCCCCCGCCCGCGGACGCTGAGCTCGAGAAGAAGCCGCCGCTGTTCGTGCGCGAGGCTCTCGCTCGCAGCGTCAACGAGGCGGCCACATGGGCGCTCGGCCACGTCGGCGCCGACAACGTCGTAGCGTGGGCCGAGTCGATGGGCGTGCGCTCGCGGTTGTTGCCGACCGAGTCGCTCGCGCTCGGCGCGTATGAGGTCACGCCGCGCGAGCTCGCCGCTGCGTACGCGACGTTTGCGAGCGGAGGGATCCGACGCGAGCCCGTGCTGGTCACCCGCATCGTCGGGCCCGGGGGAGACGAGGTGCCGCTGCCTGCTCGCGCGGCGGAGAAGCGAGTCGTCGCCGAGGCCGAGGCCTATCTGCTCACGAGCCTGCTCATCAGCGTCATCGAGAAGGGCACCGGGCGCCCGGCTCGCGCCCTTGGGCTCGCGGTGGCCGGCAAGACCGGCACGAGCAATGACGCGCGCGACGCGTGGTTTGCCGGGTTTTCCCGCCACGTCGCGTGCGTCGTGTGGACCGGCTACGACGACGCGCTCGCGCTAGGTGCGGCGGAGCAGGGCGCGACCGCGGCGCTTCCGGCGTGGATCGAGCTCATGCGCGAGGCACATCGGGGCCGGCCCGCGCTGCCCTTCGCGGTGCCGAGCGGCATCGTGACCGCGAAGCTCGATCCCATGACCGGGCTGCTCGCGCGCGAAGCTCAGGAGGACGCGACGACCGAGCTCTTCCTCGCGGGCACCGAGCCGCACGAGACGGCGCCGCCGCCCGACGCAACCGCGGAGCCCGGCGCGGGCGGAAATGCGCCGGACGCGACTCCGCCGCCACCCACGACAACGACGGCGGGTTCGCCGCGTGGAGGCGATGCTGCGCCGGACGAGGCACCCCCGAGCGACCGCGCTGCGTCACCCGATGCCGCACCGGGAGGCACGACGGCGCCGCCATCGCCTCCACGCGGCGAACCCGCCGACTGAGCGCGCGATCGCCGTCGTGCTTGCCACGGAAGAAGTTTTCCGTATACTCCCGCGTCCCGGTTCGGGCCGGGAGGAGTTATCGATGTACGCGGTCATCAAGACGGGCGGCAAGCAGTACCGGGTCTCCGAGGGAGATCTGTTGCACGTGGAAAAACTGGGCGGCAGCCCGGGCGATGCGATCACCTTCGATGAGGTGCTCCTCGTCGGCGGCGGAGATGCCATCAAGGTCGGGCACCCCATGGTGCAAGGCGCTGCGGTGAAGGCTCAGATCGTCGCCCACCAGAAGGACGAGAAGATCATCATCTTCAAGTTTCGCCGCCGGAAGAACTATCGCCGCAAGCAGGGCCACCGCCAGCAATTCACCGCGGTGAAGATCACCGGCATCGCCGTCTGACCGGCGCCGCTCCTCGAGGAACAGAGAATGGCTCACAAAAAAGGTGGCGGTTCGTCCCGCAACGGTCGCGATTCGAAGGCTCAGTACCGAGGCGTCAAGGCCCACGACGGCGAGCAGGTGCCGGCGGGCAGCGTGCTCGTGCGCCAGGTCGGCGGGACCTTCGCCGCGGGCAAGAACGTCTCCGTCGGTCGTGACTTCACGCTGTTCGCGTTGGTCGACGGGCGCGTGAAGTTCCACTGGCAGACGCGCGACAAGCGCCAGATCTCCGTCATCCCGGCCTGAGTCGCCGTTCATTCGGGCCCTCGTCGCTGCCGCCCGCGTGGGGTTGCCTCGCGAGCCTCGGCCGCGCGCTGAGTTGCGCTCGCCTCAGAACTCTGCGCCCTCAGAACCCTGGGCCCTCAGAACCCTGGGCCCTCAGAACCCTGGGCCCTCAGAACCCTGGGCCGAGTACGCCGCCGTGGGGGTCGGCCGGATCGGCCTTCTTCGTCGTGGGCGTGGCGCTGCTCGCAGGGCGCGTGGCGTTCGCCATCCCGTCACGCTCCGCGTCCTCGGCGCGCTTCTCGGCGTCCCGCGCCGCATCCTCGAGCGCTCGCGTCTTTTTCGCCGCGCGAACCTCGACCGTCTGAGCCCGCGTCCGCACGAGCAACACCTCGAGCTCGGAGCCGAAGCGCAGCGCGGCCGCGGCGGGCGCGGCGGCATCGCGCCACATGAAGGCGGCGCCCACGGCGAGGCCGAGCACCGCGACCGTGGCGCCCACGGCGATCGGCGCAATTCCCGCGCGCTTCTCCGTCTGGCCTGTACCGTTCTGCCACGTGCGCAGCGTCGAATGGTCCCCGGGCGGCGGCATGCTTTGCTGGCGCTCCGGCAGCGCCAGCGGCGTGTCGGTCAGCCGGCAGTAGATCCGCTCGAGCCGGTCGGCGAGCTCGCCCGCGCTGCGAATGCGCAGGCTGCGATCCTTTTCGAGCAGGCGATCGACAAGCTCCCGCATTTCGACGGGCACCTCCGGGCAGCGCTCGCTCACCGAGCGATGCGGCTCGGTGATGATTTTCAGCATCAGCGCGTTGTAGTTGTTCGCGTCGAAGGGGATCTCCCCAGTGAGGGACTCGTAGATGATGACCCCGAGCGCCCAGAGATCGGTGCGGGAGTCCACATCGAGCTCTCCGCGCGCTTGCTCGGGGCTCATGTACGCGGGTGAACCGAGCACCGCGCCCGCGTTCGTCTTCACGAGGTCGAACTGCTCGGGCGTCGTGTCCTTCGAGATCCCGAAGTCGAGCACGCGCGGGTGCACCTCTCCGGCCTTGTCGATGGCGAAGAAGATGTTCCCCGGCTTGAGATCGCGGTGAATGAGGCCGCGCATGTGCGCCTCTTCGAGCCCGCGCGCCACGAGCGACATGTACCGGCACACGTCGACGGTCCGCAGCCGGCCGTGCCGTGCGATGCGCGCATCCATCCCCTCCCCGTCGAGCAGCTCCATCACGAGGTAGGGCGAGCCGTCGTCGGCCCGGCCCATGTCGTAAACGTCGACGATGGCAGGGTGGCGGATCTGGCCGCACGCGCGCGCCTCGAGGAAGAAGCGGTTGAGCGCCTCTTCGTTCTTCGCGAGCTCCGGCAAGAGAAACTTCACCGCGAAATCACGGTTCGTGAGCTCGTTGCGCGCCGCCCACACGGAGCCCATGCTGCCGGCCCCGAGGAGGCGCTGCAGGCGGTACTTTCCGGAGATCAGCTCGCCAGATTCCACCTTACTTACCGCATCCTACACTATCGATGGCGAGCCGGTGAGCAAGCGCCTTGTCGGCCGGCGCGCGACCCTCGAGTCCATGGCCCCTGACGGGTCGAGGGCGGGCACCGCACATCGGGCACCCGAGCTCCGCGCAGCGACCGTGGTGCGGCGACGCGCGGGCCGCGGACTATACTCAGGCGCGAGAAAATTCCAAGCCCAGACGCGCACGCGAAGGCGGCAGCGGCGATGCTTGGCGGGGCGGCCGGCTCAGGTCGCGGCCGGCTTGAACACCAGCTTGTCGCCGTCGACGTCGACCGCGATCTTGCCGCTCGCGAGCGCGCCGCCCTCGAGGAGTGCCTGCGCCAGCGGGTTCTGCAGCTCGCGCAGGATGGCGCGCTTGAGGGGACGGGCGCCGAGCGCCGGCTCGTAGCCGAGCTCGACGAGCTTCACCTTCGCGGCGTCGCTCGCCTCGAGCTGGATGTCGCGCTCTCGCAGCATTCGCCCGAGCTTTCCTAGCTCGATGTCGACGATGCCGCGCAAGTTGGCGCGATCGAGCGCCTTGAACACGACGATGTCGTCGATGCGGTTCAAGAACTCGGGGCGGAAGAACTTGCCGACCTCGTCCTTGAGCACGTCGCGCAGCGCGTCTCGCCCCTCGGCGCTCTCGAACATCTTCGGCTCGGTTTCGAGGATGCGCGCGCTGCCGATGTTCGAGGTCATGATGACGACGGTGTTCGAGAAGTCGGACGTGCGCCCGCGCCCGTCGGTGAGGCGCCCGTCGTCGAGCACCTGGAGCAGCATGTTGAAGAC
>SYFR01000411.1 GCA_005800325.1 Myxococcales bacterium
GACAACCTCTGCTACACGCTCGAGCGCACGCTCACCGAGAACAAGGAGAAGGTGCCCGAGGCCGACGCGGCCAGCATCCGCTCGGCGATCGTGGAGGCGCGCGCGGCGATCGAGCAGCAGGACGACGCGAAGATCCAGACCGCGAGCGAGAAGCTCGAGAAAGAGGCGCATCGCATCGCGAGCGTCATGTACGAGAAGGCGGGCAGCGGCGCGGACGGCGCGCCCCCGGGCGACGGGCCGAGCGGCGCGGCTCCCGCGGAGGGCGGCGCGGGCAAGGACAAAGACAAGGACGTCATCGACGCCGAGTTCGAGGAATCGAACTGAGCGCGGCTTGCCCCGAACGACGGTCGACTACGAGCTCTGCATCGTCGGGGGCGGTCCGGCCGGGGCCGCCACGGCGCTCTTCGCGTGCGCGGCGGCGCCGGAGCTGACCAAGCGAATTCTGCTGGTCGATCGCGAGCCTTTCCCGCGCGAGAAAATTTGCGCCGGCGCCATCGGGGGTCGTGCCGAACGCGCGCTCGCGGGGATCGGCGTCGAGGTGCGCGCGCCCAGCGTGCCGATCCACGGGCTCGCGGTCCGCACGGGCGACGGCGAGCTCGCGCTGCGCTTGCACGAGCACGCGGGCGTCACGGGGCCGATCGGGCGCGTGGTGCGACGGCGCGAGTTCGACGCGGCGCTGCTCGACGAAGTGCGCGCGCGGGGCGTCGCGGTGCGCGATGGAATCGGCGTGCGCGGCGTGACGTTGCAAGACAACGCGGTCCTGCTCGAGACCACGAGCGGCGTCATCACCGCGCGCGCGGTCGTCGGCGCCGACGGCGTCGGCAGCACCGTTCGCCGGGCGCTCGACTTTCCGCGCGGAGAGTTTTACGCGCAAGCCGTCGAGGTCGACACGCCGCTCGTGGCGACGGACCGGGCGCCGGACTTGCTCTCGTTCGAGCTCTCGGATCGCCGCTACGCGGGCTATTCGTGGGCCTTTCCGACGCTCGTCGACGGCGAGCTGATGATGTGCCGCGGTGTCTATCGGCTCGTCCGCGGCGTTCCCACGCCCTGCTCGAGACACGGTGCGGCCACGCCCGCCTCGAGACGCGGTGCGGCCACGCCCGCCTCGAGACGCGGAGCGTCGAACGCACCACGCGAGGTCACCTCGCACGCAGCGAACGATCCGAGCGAGCTCGACGTCACGGCGCGGCTGGTGCGCGAGCTCGACGCCCTCGGCATCGCGACGGGCGGGCTCGCGATGAAGCGCTTCGCCGAGCGCGGACTCGCATTGCACGAGCCGTGCGCCCGACCGCGAGCGTTGCTCGTCGGCGAGGCCGCGGGGATCGATCCGGTGCTCGGCGAGGGGATCGCGCAGGCGATCCTCTACGGCAAGATGGCGGGCACCTACCTCGCGCGGTCGTACCGCGAGAGCCGCACGCCGGGCGAGCTCGCCCGCCACGGCTACCGCTTCGACGACTATCGGCGCGTGCTCGCGTCCTCGCGCGTCGGCGTCGATCTGCGGCTCCGGGCGCACGCGCTCGCAGGACTTTACGGCACGCGCCGCGCGACCTTCGAGCGCTGGGTCACGCGCTCCGAGAGCCTGGCCATCGCCGGCATGTGCTACTTCGCCGGACGGCGCGTGCCGCGCCTTCGCCTGGTGCGCGCGCTCTACGATCTCTTCCGCATCGCGGCGTAGCGCCGTCCGAGCGCGGAACGCGCCCCACCCTCGAGCCCGCGCCCAGCGCTCTTCGCATGCCCCGAAAGCTCGCCGCCGGAACGGTCCTCTTTCGCGTCGCCGATGCGCGCCTCGAGGTGCTGCTCGTCCACCCGAGCGGCGCGTACCACGCGACGACCCCGTGGGGGATCCCGAAGGGCGAGCCGAACCCGCGCGAGTCGCTCGAGGCGGCCGCGAGGCGGGAGACGCTCGAGGAGACCGGCGTCGTAGCGAGCAGGCTCTGCGACATCGGCTACGTCGACTACAAGAAGTCGAAGAAGCGCGTGCATGCGTTCGCCGGTCGCGCGCCCGCGGGGTGCCTCCCACGGTGCGCGAGCTGGGAGGTCGATCGAAGCGAGTTCGTCGAGCTCGACCGCGCGCTCGAGCTCGTGCATCCCGATCAGCGGCCGCTCGTCGAGCGGGGCAAGGCCCTCTTCGATCGGGGCGAGCTCTGAGCGGCGCACGTGCGCTCGAGGATCGAGACGAACTTCACGCGAGCGGGGCGAGGGCGCTCCGCGATCGAGGCGAGCTTCACGCGCGCGGGTGACGCGTGAACCGCGAGTCGGTATGACGGCGACCGTGAGCACGCCGCACCTCTTGTCGTTCGTGCCCGAGGAGCTCGCGGCGCACCTCGGAAGCGCGGGGATCGCCGTGCGCCCCGAGGAGGCGCGACGCGTGCTGTCCCGCGCGTTCGAGCTGCCGGGCGCCCCGCCACGCCGGCGCAGCCCGGTAGCCAAGCGTCTCTTCGACGACGTCGCGCGCCTCACCGACCGGCGTCGCCTCGAGCTCGTCGAGCGCGCCACCGATCCGAGCGACGGGTTCGTGAAGTACCTCTTCCGTTCGCCCGATGGCGCTCTCACCGAGGCCGTCCGCATTCCGCTGCACAAAGAGGGCCGGTTCAGCGTGTGCCTCTCGTCACAAGTCGGCTGCGCGATGGGCTGCACCTTCTGCGCGACAGGGAGGCTCGGGCTCACGCGCAACCTCGAGACCTGGGAGATGGTGAGCGCCTTCCTCGCCGTGCGCGACGAGGCCCCGGGCCGCGTGACGGGCGTCGTCTTTCAAGGTCAGGGCGAGCCGTTCCAGAACTACGACGAAGTGATCCGCGCGGCGCGCGTGCTCTCGCACCCCTGCGGCGGGCACGTGAGCGGGACGAACATCACGATCTCGACCGTGGGGCTCGTGCCGCAGATCCGCCGCTTCGCGCGCGAGGGGCACCCGTTTCGGCTGATCGTCTCGCTCACGTCCGCCATCGAGGAACGCCGGCGCGCCCTGCTTCCGGTCGCGGGTCGCTACACGATGAGCGAGCTCGCGAGCGCCGTGCGCGAATACGCCGCGGTCGCCAAGGGGCGCCTGACCTTGGCCATGGTGCTGATGGGCGGCGTGAACGACGGCGCCGAGGAGGCCGCGGCGCTCGAGCGGCATTTTGGGGGCCTCAAGCTGCGCGTCAATCTCATCGACGTGAACGACGCTCGCCCCGACGGCTATCGCCGCTCGACCGACGAAGAGCGCAGCCGCTTCATGAGCGAGCTCCAACGTCTGCGGGCGCCGATCGTGCGCCGCTACTCCGGCGGTTCGGCGCGCCACGCGGCGTGCGGAATGCTCGCCGCGACGGTCCAGGCTTCGACCGCGGCGAGCCCGTCGGATGCCGAGTGACCGACGCCGGGTGATGCACGCTGCGTGACGCACGCCGCCCTCGAACCGGCGGTCGTGGCGAACGAGGTCGATGCCCAAGACCGCATGGCCCTCTGTGGCATCGACCAGCCTGAGTGCGGAGCGAGTACGCCGACACAGCGGGTGGGCCCGCGCTTCAGCGCGTCGTGCCGCGGGTCGACGTCGTCGGCTTGCTCGCGGCGGGGCTGCGCTCGTCGAGCGTCAGCTGCCCAGGCAAGAGGTGCTCGTAGTGCTTGAGCACGAGGTCGATCCCCTCGCGGATGTAGACGGCGACCGGCACCTTGGTGCGCTCGTGCAAGAGCTTCAAGCGGTCCGCCTGTCCCGGCGTGATGTAGATGGTCGTAGAGATTTTCTTGCGCGACATGGATCCACTCAGCAGCTATGTCGTGCGCGGCATTGGCGTGGGGAATGGCCGAGCGTGGTCCCGTGACAACGCATTACCCTAGATGAAGCTATATGTGTCGTCAAGGCGACGATTGTCTGCGAATTTCGGGCTCAGAAGACTAGTCTCCCTTCCTTTGGATCCGACGATGACGACGCGCACCAACCAGCTTGCATCGCGACCTCCGGCACGACGCCCCTTCCGCGCGGACGCGGCGTGGCTCGTCGTCCTCGCGACCGCCTGCATCCCACCGGTGGCTCCGACCGCGAACGGCAATGCGAGCGCGGCGGTGGAGCGGCGCGTTACCGAGCTCGTCCACGAGCCGTGCGATCTGACCGCGAAGGACAACGTCGTGCTCGACGTCGACGCCAACGGCAAGCCGGAGGTCATTCGCGTGATGGAGGGCGGCCGCGAGGTCTGCCGCGCCGTCGACATCAACCTGGACTCGGTCATCGACTTGTTCATTTACTCGGACGCGGCGGGGAACGAGCGACGACGCGAGTCCGGGTTCGATCGCGACACGCTGCCCGACGAGGTGTCGCTGTTCGAAGCCGGCGTGCTCGTGCGGAAGGAGCGCGAGACCAACAACGACCGCAAGATCGACACCTGGGACTATTACCAAAACGGCGTGCTCGTCCGCGAAGAGCGGGATGCATCCGGCGACGGCTTCGTCAGCCAGTGGTGGACTTTCAACCGTCCGGGCGAGCCGGGCTGCGCCATCGTGCAGTCTGACACCGACGGCGACGGGCGCCCAAACCCGGACTCCGAGGTCGACCTGTGCGCCGACGCGGACGCCGCCCCGGAGAAGGCCAAGGCGAAGGGCGAGGACAAGAAGAGCAGCGACGAGCCGAGCGACGATGGCCGCGACGAGCCGAGCGGCGACGGCAGCGACAAACCGGCTGCGACCGCGGAGCCGGCTGCGACCGCGGCGCCGACTGCGGAGCCCGGGCTCACGGACGACGCCGTCAAGGAGGGCGAGCCATGAGGGCCTCGCTCCGGGCAGCCACGGTCGCTGTGGCCATCGTCAGCGCCCACGTGGGTTGCGCTCCGGCGACGAGCGGAAGTCCCGGCGCGCACGGGCCCAAGGTCGCCGCCACGCTGCGCGCCGACGGCACCGTCGCCGATGACCACTCGCTCTGCGAGGCGAGAACGCGCAAGGACGTCGAGCTGAGCGAGACGGCCGGCACCGGCTCGATGCAGCCGAATGTGCGGCGCGTGTACAAGGTGTTCGGCACCGGCGCGGATCGCCGAAAAATCCTGATCTGCCGCGAGGTGGACACGAACCTCGACGGCCTCAAGGACAACGTCCGCACCTTCTCGGACGAGGGCCAGAGCAAAGAAGAGCGCGCCGACGCCAACTTCGACGGCAAGGTCGACACCTGGAACCATTTCGCGAAGGGAAGACTCGCGGAGGTGCGGCTCGACAAGAACTTCGACGGCCAGGAAGACGAGTGGAAGGTCTACCTCGAAGGCAAGCTGAGCCGCATCAAGCGCGACAGCGACTTCGACGGCAAGGTCGACATCTGGGAGATGTACCGAAAGGGTCGGCTCGAGCGCATGGGCGTCGATCTGGATCGCGACGAGCGCGTCGACCGCTGGGATCACGACACCGAGTGGCGGCGGAAGGTGGAAGAGAACGCCCGCCGCGAGGAGCGCGAGACCGAAGAGCGCGAACGCGACGCCGCCGCAAAGCGTGAACGCGAGGGCGAGGACGCCGAGAAGCCGCAGGGCGGCGGCGACGCCGGCGCTGATGAAAAGAAACGTGACGACCGCGCAGCGAAACCCGACGCCGGCAAGGACACCAAGAAGGACGCGGATGCGGCGCCGCCGAAGGACAACGAGTAGACGCGAGCCGAGGGCCTCGGTGGGCGCGGGCCGATTTTGCTGTGGCCGCGGCGTACCTCGTCGCTGTATCCCTGCGCCACGATGCCTACCGAGCGCTTACAAAAAATCCTCTCCCAGGCGGGCGTGAGCTCCCGTCGCGCGGCGGAACAGCTCATCACCGAGGGCCGGGTGCGCGTGGACGGGCGCGTCGTCGTGGAGCTCGGGACCAAGGCCGACCCATCGAAGGTGCGCATCGAGGTCGACGGCAAGGTGCTCGTGAGAGAGCGCCTCGCGTACATCATTTGCCACAAGCCCAAGAACGTCGTGAGCACGATGAGCGATCCCGAAGGGCGCCCGACGGTCGCGGAGATCGTCAAGCACCTCCCGGCGCGCGTGTACCCGATCGGACGGCTCGACTTTGCCACTAGCGGCGTGCTGTTGTTTACCAACGACGGCGAGCTGGCGCAGGGGCTCCTGCACCCGAAGCGCAAGGTGCCGAAGACCTACGTGGTGAAGCTCGATCGCGAGATCGACGACGGCTCGCTCGAGACGTGGAGAACGGGCGTAGCGCTCGACGACGGCACGACGCTGCCCGCCGACGTGCGGCTCCTCCGCCACGAGAACACGAAGAGCTGGATCGAGATCACCATCACCGAAGGGCGCAACCACCAGATCCGCCGGATGGCGGCCGCGACGGGCTTTCAGGTGATGCGCCTCGCGAGGACCCGCTTCGCCGGGATCGATCACGAGGGGCTGCGCCCTGGCCAGTGGCGGCTGCTCTCCATCGACGAGCTGAAGGCGCTCAAGCGCGATTTCGGCGTGCCCAAGCGCGTGAGCGC
>SYFR01000412.1 GCA_005800325.1 Myxococcales bacterium
GGCGGCGGCGGCGGCGGCTTCGGCGGCGGCGGCGGCGGTCGTGGTGGTCGTGGCGGCGGTCGCGGTGGTCGCGGCGGTCGCGGCGGCGACGGCGGCTGGTGATCCAGCGCGTGTGATTGAGACGCGCCGGATCCTGTCCGGCGGCCCGCAATCACCGCAGCTCTGAACGGACGCGTGTCGAGGACTCCTCGGCGCGCGTTCTTTCTTTTTTGTGCCTGCGCGGCGAGCCCTCGTTGCCGTCGCCGCGCGGCCAAGATCGCGCGCAGCTTCGACCTAGAGCAGCGTCGTCACCGGCGTGGACTTGTTCACCGTGGTGCCGTCGCCGAGCTGGCCATTGAAGTTGTAGCCCCAGCATTTGACGCCGCCCTCCCAGACGGCGCAGCTGTGGCGATAGCCGAGCTCGACCTTCGTCGCTCCCGAGAGACTGAGCACCGGCGTCGGCACGGACTTGTTCGTGATCGTGCCGTCGCCGAGCTGGCCATTGACGTTGTAGCCCCAGCAGCTCACCGTCCCGCCGGCGAGCACGGCGCACGTGTGCGACTCGCCCGCGGCGATCGCCGTAGCGCCTCCCGCGGGCAACGCGACGCTCACGGGAATTTGGCTCGTCGTGGTGTTGCCGACGCCGAGCTGGCCGTAGAGATTGTAGCCCCAGCACGTGAGTGCGCCGCCCGCGGCGAGCGCGCACGAGTGGTACTGTCCGAGCGCGAGCGACATTACGCCGCTGAGCGAGGGGACGAGCACCGGCGTCGTTTGCGTGGTCAGATTGCCGATCCCGAGCTGGCCATTGTTGTTGCGGCCCCAGCACATGACGGTGCCGTCGCCGAGGAGGGCGCAAGCGTGAGAGTCACCGGCCGCGAGCGCGACGGCGCCGGTGACGATGAGGGTGTCGACCGGGGACAGCTGGGGGGTCGTGGTGCCATTGCCGAGCTGGCCGTAGGCGTTGCCGCCCCAGCATTTCACCTTGCCGGTGTTGAGCAGGGCGCACGAGAAGTTGACTCCCGCGGCGACGGCGGCGACGTCGGAGAGCCCGGCGACCGCCACGGGAACCGCGCTGTTCGTCGGCGTTCCGTTGCCAAGCTGACCGCTCGTGTTGTAGCCGAAACAACTTGCGGTGCCGTCCACGTGCGCGACGCAGGTGTGCGTCGTAATCATGCCCATGCCGATGGCGACGGCCTTCACGTTGCTGGCCTTCGACGGCGTCGGCAGCGAGCTCGCCGCGGTCGTGCCATTGCCGAACGCGCCAAAGGTGTTGGCGCCGAAACAGAGCAGCTGCCCCGCGCTCGTGCGGACGCAGCTCGTGTAGCCGCCCATCGCGATCACGGTGTCGCAGTCGTCGTCGGTCATCGGGCCGCAGCCGGTCGGGCAGCAGAGGTCGCCGTTCTGGCAGGCGGTCATCTTCGTCCCGCCGGCGCAGACGTTGCCCGCCTGGCAGAGTTCACCCGAGGTGCAGTGATTCACGTCGTCGCACGCGGCGCCGACCATCGCCGCTACGGCCTTGCACTGGCCACTCGCGGAGTCGCACGTGCCGACGTTGCAGCCGGTGCTCAACGACTGGCAGTTCTTCTGGGTGCCGCCTTGGCACGTGCCGGCGACGCAGGAATTGCCGACCGAACACAGATCCGCGAGGTCGGTGCATGAGAGCCCGTCGTTCGCGATCTCCGGCTCGCACTTGCCATTCATCGGGTTGCAGACCGCGACGTGGCAGTCGCTCGGCACCGGCGCAAAGAAGCAGTCGTTCGCGTAGCCGGTGCAGAGCCCGTTCTTGCACTTGGCGTCGACCATGCAGAGGTTGCTCGCGTCCGTGCAGCCCGTGCCGTCGGGCTGGAGCGCCGTACCGCAGGCCTTCGTGGCCTCGTCGCACGTGATGACATAACAAGGCGGCGCGTCCATGTCGCAGTCGGTCTGGGGCCCGCCGACGCACGCGCCCTCTTGGCACGTGTCGAAGGAGGTGCAGAAGAAGCCGTCGTCGCACTTCGTGCCGGCCGGGGCGTTCACGACCTCGCATTGCAGAGTCGTCGTGTTGCATTTCGCCACGTGGCACGAGTCGACGACGACCGTGGCGCAGTCGATCCCGCACGGGTGGACGGGCGCTTGCCCGCCCGCGCCGCCCGCGCCGCCCGCGCCGCCCGCGCCGCCGGTTCCGCCCGTGCCGCTCGAGGCCGCGGTGAAGATCGGCGGTCGGTTGGGGTTTTCACGCTCGACGTTGCATGCGTCGAGCAGCGCCGCACCGGCGAGCAAGGCGCCGCACGACACGAGCACTACGCGGCCACGGCCCGCCCCCCGAAGTTTCATTGGCTGAGGCATCGCGCCGGATCGTGCCACGATTTGCTATGCGCGTGTCGCCCCGCTCGACGGGCGGAGCGGCCGTTCGAAGGCTCCCCCGGTCCGCCGAATTGCACGACTCCGGCCTGTGCCCACAGGAAGCCTCGCGATCGGATCGTCTCCGTCCGCGTACCAAACTAGACTGCCGCAAGCCCATGTTGCTGCGAGCCCTCCCTGCGGCGTGCGCGCTGCTCGCGTTCGCTCCTGCCTGCGTCGCCGCGGACGAGCCGGCGTCGCTCGCGACGAGCTCGACCGGGGAGTCGCCGTCGAGCCCAGTCGGCTGCGAGGGCTATGTCCCGTGCACCCCGACACCGCCCGCGGCGATCGAGCCCGTGCTCGCGCTCGGAAAGGGTCGCAGCTGCTTCACGCCGCTCGAGGCGGGCGAGGTCTTGCCGATCGTGTTCGGGCCGCAGGGGGGATTTCACGTGTGGCTCGCGCTGCGGTTCGGCGGGCTCGATGCCGGGACGGCGCGCGTGTCGATGCGCCTCCTGGATGACGAGGCTCAGCCCTTCGGGCTCGAAGATCCGTACGAGCCCTACGTGCGATCGTGCGACGCGGGCCTCGGCTACTACGAAGTGGCGCCGCTCTACGGCCTTCTCGCGGCGACGTTTCCGGGGGAAGCCGACGGCTACGTCGGGCGCACGATGCACCTCGCGGCGCGCATCGAAGACGCGGAAGGACGGCACGCCGAGGCCGAGAGTCAGATCGTCCTCGGGGAGATCCTCTATCCCGGCGGGGGGGTGACGCGCGGGCGTGCCCGTGGTGCGTGGCGTGGCGCCGCGCGCTGACGTCACCGCCGAGGCAAGGGACTCACAGCGGGCACGCGCTCGCCGGTCCGCAGACCAGGTGCTTCGTGTCGGCGCACGCGCTGACCGTATTGCCGCAGAATGCGAACTTGCAGCCGGGATCGTTCGTACCGTTCTTGCAGGCGAGCACGCAGGTTGCGCCAGCGGCGCACGTGACCGCGGCGCAGTCATTTGGGGCAGAGCAGTGGGACGTGCACGCGCTGGCGCTGCAAGATCCTCCGGTGCAGTCGAGATCAGCGAGAGCGCCTTGTTCGAGTCGGTGAGCTGTGTGGCGAGCGTCGCGAGCGGCATGCGCGTGGGGCGCTGGGCCGAAGGCAGCTCGCGCATCGCGAAGAGCGCGCCGACGACGGTGAGCAGCGTGAGCGCGCCGACGGCGAGGAACGGGGCGCGCCAGCCGCGCCGTGACGCGCGAGCTCGAGGCCCGCCGGAACGCCCGCGATCGAGGCGATCGAGAAGGCGCCCATCGCCACGCCGAGCACACGGCCGCGCCGCTCGACCGGCACCGAGTCGGCCACGATCGCGAGCGCGAGCGCGGTCGTAGGGCCGGCGAAGGCTCCGGCGACGAGGCGCGTCGCGAGCAGCGAGTAGAGGCCCCGTGGATTGACTGGCGCCACCGAGCCCCGACCGAAGCCTTAGCCGAGCCATCCGGCGCCTCTGGCGTCGCCGAGCTGCCGGCGCAGGCGCCGCTCGAGCCTCGCGAGCGTGTCCGTGTGCCAGCGCGAGACGGCCGCGCGGTCGAGGCTGCGCTCCGATGCGAGCTCTGCGAACGGACGGTCTTCGAAGTAGTGTGCGGTGAGGAGCGAGCGCGTGTCGTCGTCGAGCTGCGCGAGCGCGCGGCCGAGCGCTTGTACGAGCTGCGTGCGCGCGAGGGTCCGCTCTGGCGAGCGGCTCGAGTCGGCGGGCGGCTCGTCGAGGAGAGGTCGCTGCCGGCGGGCGGCTCGGCGCGCGCGTCGCACGGCGGCGAGCATCGCCCAGCGAAGATGAACTCGCAGGTACGGCTCGAGCGGCGCCGTGCTCTCCACGTAGTCGGCCAGCAGGCGAGCGAGCGCGTGGTTGCCGACGGAGGCGAGGTCGCAGCGCGACACGGCGCCTTTGAATTGGGCCGCGATGCGTGCCGCGAGCGCCTCGACGATGGCGACGCCGAGCCGCGCGCGCGCGTCGTCGCCCGCGATGCGTGGCGCTGCCCCCACACTCGCCGGCTCGCATACCAGTGAGAAATCGTCGCCCGCGATGCGTGGCGCTGCCCGGTGCGGCTCGCTGAGCTGCGCTCGTGGCGGCTCGTCGCGGGTCGCCGATCGGAGCTCGCCTTCGCTCGCGTCGCCGGCGTCCGTCGTGTGCACCGAGGCGCATTCACCCAGGCTCGTGTCGCAGCTGGATCTCATCGTTGGCCTCCCCGAGAAGCGTTCGGGCACCCCGTCGTAACCTCGGCCCGGAGTTCGACACGGGCGGCACGATCCAAGCGCTGTGGGCGCACGCGTTCGTGCGCGGCGCGCCAAGCGGGGGCTCTCCCTGGAAGCCCGACCGAGCCCCGAGCACTACCGACCACCGATCCCTCACCGACGCCAGACCTCGTGCGTAGCGGCGGGAGGCGCGTCGCGGGACTGGACCGAAGAGCGGCTGGCGAGGCTCGCACGCCAAGGCAAGCGCCTCGAGCGGCTCGTGAGCCAGCTCCTCGACGTAACGCGCATGACGGCGGGGCGGCTCGAGCTCGTGCTAGAGCCCGTCGAATTGGCGAGCGTCGTCAGAGACGTGCAGCTGCGGTTCACCGAAGCGGGCGAGGCGGCACGAGCCGGCTGAGAGCGCGCTCGGTCTGGGCAACAGGCGGGCGCGCGCATGCGCCTTCGCATGCGGCGAGCCCTTGCGCGACGGGCGAATTGTTTGGACATGCTCGTGTCGCCTGGCAAGATCTCGCGATGCGAAAGAACCTCCTTCCTTTTCGTGCGCCAGACTCGAGATTTCTCGCGAGCGTGCTCGCCGCCGCTGCCGTGGGCGCGACGACCGGGCCGGCTGCGGCCGAGGGCGTGCCCGAGTGCGGCAACCTCCGCTTCGAGGGGCTGTCGAACTGCGAAGTCTCGGTCAACGCCGAGTGCAACGCCAGCTGCAGCAAGCTCGGGATCTACAAGGTTCGCTGCGCGACCAAGCTCGTGCCGGTGTGCGACCAGACCTGCACGGTGGTCGCGGAGGGCGGCTGTACGGACACCTGCAACACGCAGTGCAAGTCGGACTGCGACAACGGCGTCAACGTGATCTGCGCGATGAACTGCTTCGACGAGTGCACCGTCGGCCGCGACGCCAAGTGCGGCTCGGCGGCGGATCCGGCGCAATGCAAGGCGACCTGGGACGCGAACTGCGACTCCAAATGCGACGCCAAGTGCGTCACCGTCGACGGCGGCTGCTACCAGCACTGCATCGAGTGCTGCGACGGCTCGTGCACCGCCGACGCCAACCTGGACTGCCAGACGACCTGCCAGAACGAGAAGTTCGAGACCTGCGAGCACGAGTTCCAGGCAGAGTGCGACGCCTCATGCAGCGTGGACGGCGCACTCTTCTGCGACGGCACCTTCGTCATCGCCGGCTCGCAAATCCCCGCGTGCATCGCGGCGCTCGCGGCCAAGGGGCTCGAGGTCAACGTCGAGGCGAACCTCAACATCGGAGCGGACGGCATCACCGGCGACATCACCGGCGGCCTCTGCACCTACCGTCCGAAGGCGACGGCGGGCCTCGCCGCGCCGCTCGCTGCCCTCGCCGCGGCCGCAGGCTGGGTGGCGCGTCGCCGCCGCCGCTCGTCGACGGGGCGCTAGGGTGGGGTGGGTCCAGGGGGATTTGAACCCCCGACCTACGGGTTAAAAGCCCGCAGCTCTACCGACTGAGCTATAGACCCGCGCGGGACACTACCAGAAACATTGGAGCCGTCGACGGCGAATCTGCCAGGATTCTCGGGCGAATTCGTCAGTGGAGGCTCAGGCGGTCGAGGCTCAGGCGTGGAGGCTCAGCCGGTCGAGCCGTAGCCGCCGTCGCCGCGCGTGGAGGCGGGCAGCAAGAGCGCGGGTCGCAGGATGGCGGCGCAATGGCGCGCGAAGACGAGCTGCGCGATGCGCGCGAGCGGCTCGACGACGTAGGGCTCGGCGCCGTGGTTGATGAGCACGACGCCGATCTCGCCGCGATAGTCCGAGTCGATGGTGCCGGGGGCGTTGAGCACCGTGACCCCGTGCTTGAGGGCGAGCCCGCTGCGAGGCCGCACCTGCGCCTCGACGCCGGGCGCGAGCGCGATCGCGAGCCCGGTCGGCACGAGCGCGCGCTCTGCCGGCCGTAGCACGAGCGGCTCTCGCAGCGCCGCGGCGAGGTCCATCCCTGCCGCGCCCATCGTCTGGTAGCAAGGCATGGGCACCTCGACGTCGCCTACGCGAACGATCGCGACCTCGGTCGTCTCGCCGTCGCTCCGGCTCACTCCGCGCCTTTCGCGAACAGCGCCTCGAGCGCGGCCCGCGCGCTGTCGGTGCCGAGCAGCGCCGAGAACGCGGCGTCGCCGACGATGCGGCTCATGTCGGCGAAGCCCGCCTTCTTCGCCCGCTCGAGCAGGCGCAGGGCAGGGCCCACCTCGCCCTCGAGAGCGCGCGCGCCGGCTGCGGCGACCGCGTCCTCGGGATCGTTCGTGCGCTCGAACACCGCCTCCGAGAGGCGGGCCGACCAGCCGTAGGCGCCCGGCACGAGCGCGATCTGGGCCATCTCGCGCAGATCGGCGTCGCTGAGCGAGTCGGCGACGTCGTTCGCGATCGCCGCGGCGCGCGCGATCTCGCCCTTCTTGATGAGGATCTGGATGAGCGGGCCGACGATCTCTTTACGGTCGTCGCCTGCCGCTCGCGCCGCCTCGAACAGCGCGCGCGCCGGGTCGTAGTCACCGCGCGCGAACGAGCAGGCGCCCTCGAGCGCGGGGTCGGGCGCGACGCCGCTGCGCCGCACCTGGTGCAGGGCGCGCGCCGCGGCATCGAGGCTTCCGTCGAGCACATGGGCCCAGCCGAGCACGTGGAGGGCAGCGACCCTCGCGCCGCGCGGCGGATCTTTCGACAGCACGAGCTCGGCCAAGGTCGCCGCCTCCTCGTGGCGACCCTCGTCGAGCGCGGATTTCGCGCGGTCGAGCTCTTGCGCGAGCTCGGCGGGCAGCGGCGGCTCTTCGGGCGCACGGCGCGGCGCGGGAGCGTTCGGCGCCTCGGCTTGAAAGCGCTGAAAGCTCTGCAAGGCGCTCATCGCGAAGATGAAGCCCATCCACATGCGGTTCGTGAAGAACGCGAACGCGGCGACCAGCGCCCCGGCGACGAGCGACACGATCGCGGTCGTGCGCACGCGGCGCGGCCCGAGCGCCTGCTCGAGGATGTGCCCGCCGTCGAACGGCAGCACGGGCACGAGGTTGATGAGCCCCCAATAGAGGTTGATGTCGATGAGGATGTCGACGCCGATAACGCGCAAGAGCTCGGCCTGCGTCATTTCGCTCGAGACGAACATCAGCTCGGGGAAGACCTTCGTCGTGCCCCACAAAAACCCGGCGAGGAGAAATCCGGCGAGCGGCCCCGCGAAGCTGATGAACATGCGCTGGCCGCGCGAGAGGCGGTGAGCGCCCGACCACGACGTGAGGCCGCCCATCGAATAGAGCGTGATCTCGGGCTCGATCCGGTGGCGCATGATGGCGAGCGCGTGCCCGAGCTCGTGCAGCATCACCGAGACGAACACCGCCGCGATCCACACCAGGATCCCTGCCTTGAACGGGCTGTTCAAGAGCGGGAGCCCGAGCAGCGCGGCCACGAACCAGAAGCCGAGCTGGACCTCGGTCTGAATGCCGAAGATGCGAAAACGCATGCGGTGCCGTGTGCTCCAGCGCGGCTCATAGCACACCGCGCCGCGGTTTTCAGGGCGAGCGACGCGCGCCTCGCCTCGCGTGAAGGCGCGCCGCGGTTCGCGTGCCTCAGCGTGCGGTGCGGCGGTACGGGCAGGCAGCGGGCTTCTTAGCGGCGCGGGACGGATACGGCGCGACGCAGTAGCCGAGCGTGCTCGCGAGGACGAGCGCCGCGAGCGAGCGCCAGCGCGGGTGCGGGCTCCTCGCGGTGTCGGAGGCGCGCGCGGTGCCGTCCGTTCGCCGAGGCGCGCTCGGTGCCGCGTCGCCGGCGCGCGAAGTCATGCCGCACGAGACCACGGCGAGCGCACCGCGGACAAGTTCACGCGCCGCGCCGGCCAGCGTCGAGCTCAGGGGCCAGCGTCGA
>SYFR01000413.1 GCA_005800325.1 Myxococcales bacterium
ACATGCTCTCGACGCCGCCGGCGACCACCACGTCCTCTTCTCCGCTCGCCACGCCAAACGCCGCAAAATTCACGGCCTGCAGCCCCGAGCCGCAGAAGCGATTCACGGTGGTGCCGGTCACGCTGTAGGGCCAGCCCGCGGCGAGGACGGCGTTGCGTGCGATGCATGCGCCCTGCTCGCTGACCTGCGTCACGCAGCCGATGACCACGTCGGCGACGTCCGCCGGCGCGACGCCGCTCTTCTCGGCGAGGCGGTTCAGCGCTTGCGCCAGCAGCTCTTGCGGATGGAGGTTCGAGAGCGCGCCCTTGCCGGCACGACCGCGGCCGCGCGGGCTGCGGACGGCGTCGATGATGTAGACGTCCTTCATGGTGACGGGCGTCGTAGCACTTCTGCCGGTGCGCGGCGCTGGCGAGCGCGGTCTTCCACGCCGGCAGTCTGCGGCGCTGGCGAGCGCGACCTCCGCGCCTGGCGATGCCGCGCCTGGCGACCTCCGCGCCTGGCTACTCCGCGCGTGTGCCCGCGGTGCAGAAGCGGTTGATCTCGACCGTGAGGGCGCGCTCTTTCGGGCGGTAGGCGACGAGCTCGCGGTTCGCGCCGTCGATGAGCGCCTGGTCGTCGATGGTGAGCGAGAGCTTGCGGACCACGTCGCCGAGCTCCTCGCACGTCTTGGCATAGCGGTCGCGAAAGGCGCCGAGCTCGGCGTCCTCGATCGGAAGCTTGCGGATCTTGGCGACGAGCGTGTCGAGCGCGGTCGCGAGCTCCTCGAGGGACTCGGGCGTCGGCGGCTTGCCCTGCGTCTTCAGCGTCGTCTTGTGGACCTGGGACTGGCTCGTGTTGATGGCGTCGATGAGCGTGTTGCACTCTTCGACGCGGTCGGTGCACGCGACGCCCACGACGGCGAGCGCGAGCGCGACGAGAGCGGGCAACGGGCGGCGGCCGGACACGCGCGCAGCATAGCCCACGCGCCCGCGCCCGCGGCGCCATCGTCGTGGTTCTCACCGCGGCCGGCGTGGGTATGCTCGCCGCCCTATGAAAAAGGACCGGCTCGTGTGGGTGGATCTCGAGATGACGGGGCTCGACGCAGCGACCTGCGCCATCGTGGAAATCGCGACGCTGATCACCGAGGGCGATCTCACGCTCGTGGCCGAGGGCCCGAACCTCGTAATCACGCAGCCCGAAGAGGCGCTCGCGCGCATGGCACCGGAGGTCGTGGCGATGCACGAAAAGAACGGTCTGCTCGCCCGCATCCGCGCATCGACGACGAGCCTCGCCGAGGCGGAGGCCGCGACCCTCGCGTTCGTTCGTGAGCACTGCGAGCACCGTGAAGCGCCGCTCGCGGGCAACTCGATCCACAAGGATCGCCAGTTCATCGAGCGGTACATGCCCGCCCTCCACGGCTACCTCCACTACCGCAACGTCGACGTCTCGACCGTGAAGGAGCTCGCGCGCCGCTGGTACCCCGGACGCGTGCCCGTGTACGAAAAGGGCGACAAACACCGCGCGCTCGACGACATTCGCGAGTCGATCGGCGAGCTCTTGCACTACCGCGCGCACGTGTTCGTGCCCTGAGCGCGATGCCGCGGCTGCCGCGCCGCATGGGGTCGTGCTACGCAGCGACGAGACGCGGCGCATCCTCGCGCGGCGGTGGCGACGTGGCCGCCGCGGCGCGGCAGGCGCGACCGCTCTCGCGAGGAGCTTGAACATGGCAAAGCGAATGTTGCGGCGCGACGTGTTGCGCGGGCTGGCAGTGATGACGGCGGCGGCGGGCAGCGCGGGGGCGCTCGGCGGCTGCTCGGACGACGAGGAGGCGGCGCTGTCGACCGATCCGGCGGATCGCGCGCGCGTCTTCCCGCAGGGGCTCGCCTCGGGCGATCCGAAGCCCGACGGCGTGATCTTGTGGACCCGCTGCGTGGGCGCCGGTGCGCTCGAGGTCGAGTACCAGGTCGCGACCGACGAGGCGTTCGCCGACCGCGTCGCCGAAGGCAAGCTGACCGCGACGCTCGAGGCCGATCGGACCGTGCGCCTCAAGCTCACCGGGCTCGAGGCCTACACGACCTACTATTACCGCTTCATCGCCGACGGCGTCATGAGCGTCACGGGCCGCACGAAAACGGCGCCCGCCCCCGACGCCGACGTGTCGCCGCGCTTCGCGTTCGCCTCCTGCCAGGACTATAATGGCCGGTATTTTCACGCGTATCGCACGCTCGTGGCCGAAGAGCCCGACCTCGACTTCATCGTCCACCTCGGCGACTACATCTACGAGACCGAGGGGGATCCGCGCTTCCAGGATCCCACCGACGAGCGAAAGATCACGCTCCCGGACGGGCTGCCGATCGGCACGAAGGAGGCGCCTTTCAGCGCCGCGCTAAGCCTCGCCGACTACCGCTCGCTCTACCAGCAATACCGCAGCGACGCGGATTTGCAGGAGGCGCACCGGCTCTTTCCGTTCGTGTGCATCTGGGACGACCACGAGTTCGCCGACGACGCCTGGCAAGACCACGCGACCCACTTCAACGACGCCAAGGGCGACGAGAAGGACACCGATCGGCGCATGGCCGCCTCGCGCGCCTGGTACGAGTACCAGCCCGCGGACGTGCTCTACGACGCGGACGCGACTTTTCCCGAGGATTTGCAGATCTATCGCACGCTCCGCTACGGGAAATACGTCGAGCTGTTTCTCACCGATCAACGCTCGTACCGGGACGATCACGTGATCCCCGAGGGCCCGCTCGACACCGACGTCGCCAAGTTCGGGGAGAACACGTCGCTCGGCGCGCGCGCGTTCGTGCTGAAGAAGGGCTTCGACATGAAAGAGTCCGCCGCGAAGCCCACGATGCTGGGCGACGAGCAGCGCGGCTGGCTCCTCGACGGAATGAAGGGCTCGACGGCCACCTGGAAGTTCTGGTGCAGCGAGACGCAGCTCGCGCAGATGGTCGTGAACCTGAAGGACACGGCGGTCCCCGATGAGTACAAAGATCTCTTCTACGTCACGACCGATCAGTTTGACGGCTTCCGCAGCGAGCGCGCCGCGATCTTGAGCGAGCTCGCGGGGACGAAGAACGTGGTCGTGCTCACCGGCGACATCCACGCCTTCTATGCGGCGGAGCTGCACGCGGACTTCGATGCGCCGAAGCCCGCGCCCGTCGCGGTCGAGTACGTCGTCGCCGGCATCGCCTCCAAATCGCTCGAGGAGATCATCGAGAGCGTCATCGCGGGCGACGAGCTGCTCAGCTCGCTCGGCTTGCTCGAGCTCGTGCCGCAATTCGACGAGCTGCTCCTCGAGGCGGGGCCGCACTACCGTTACGCCAAGAGCCGCGCCAACGGGCTCGCGCTCGTCGAGGTCGACGGAAACACCGAGATCCGGGTCAGCCTGCTCGAGCTCGTGAGCGATCTGTTCGACAAGAACGGCCCCGGCGAGCTCGCGCGCACCGTGTTTCGCACGCCGAGCGGCGCCAGCACCATCGAGAAAGTGTCCTGAACCAGTAGCTCTCGCAGCGGACGGACGAGGGGGAGGGGCTGCCCCTGTGTTCGACCCGGCGGTCCAAACCGCGCACATCGCGCTTGAGAAGTCCGGCGCGGGCGGGCACTGTCACGCGCCGTGAGCACCGAGTCCCGCGTCCACGAGCGCTGCGCCTGCGGTTCGTCCCACTCGTCCTATCGGGCCGACTACCGGGCCGACGGGGCCTCGACCTTCACGCTCGAGGGCACGCGCCGCGTCTACGAGCGCTCGCGCCCGTTTCGCATCGACCACATCGCGCTCGAGCTCGAGCTCGACGTCGCCGAGCGGCGCTTCGCGGCGACGGCCGAGCTGACGATCGTGCGCGTCGACGCCGAGGCGACCGAGGTGTCGCTCGACGGCGTGGGCTTCGACATCGCGCGCGTCGAGCTCTCGCGCGGCCGTGGCAAGTGGCGGGCGGCGTCGTTCGTGTACGACGGCGAGGTGCTGACGGTGCCGTTCGCGCGGACCGAGCGCCGCGGTGTGCTGCGCGTGCGGTACACGACGAAGCCGCGGCGCGGCATGTACTTCCTCGCGCCGGACGAGGCCGTGCCGGAGCGCCCGCTGCAGGTGTGGACGCAGTGCCAGGACGAGGACGCGCGGCACGTCTTTCCGTGCCACGACAAACCGCACGTACGCCAGACGATGGACGTGCAGGTGAAGGCGCCGCCTGGTTGGTTCGTGCTCTCGAACGGCGAGCGCGCGCACAACCCGCGGCAAGAGCGGGCGGGCCATTACCGCTATCGCATGGCCGAGCCGATGCCGAGCTACCTCTTCACGATGGTGGCCGGCTCTTTCGCCGTCATCGACGCCGGCAAGGTCGGCGAGCTGCCGGTGACCTACTACGTCCCGACCGGCAAAGAGGAGGAGGGGCAGCGCACCTTCGCGCGCACGCCGGAGATGATCCGGCTCTTCGCCGAGCGCACGGGCGTCGCGTTTCCGTGGAGCAAGTACGCCCAGATCGTCGTGAGCGATTTCATCTTCGGCGGGATGGAGAACACCGGCGCGACCACGATGTACGAGCACGTCCTCCTGGACGAGCGCGCGGCCCTCGACATCTCGAGCGACGACCTCATCGCGCACGAGCTCGCGCACCAGTGGTTCGGCGATCTCGTGACCTGCCGCGATTGGTCGCACGCGTGGCTCAACGAGGGCTTCGCGACGTACTTCGAGCACGTGTGGCGCGAGCACGCGCTCGGGCGAGACGAATACGAGGAGAGTCTGCGAGCCGATCTCGGCGCGTACCTCTCGGAGGCGGGCTCGCGCTATCGCCGCCCGGTCGTGTGCCAGGACTACGACGCGCCGATCGACATCTTCGATCGCCACCTCTACGAAAAGGGCGCGCTCACGCTGCACGGGCTGCGGCTCGAGCTCGGCGACGACGCTTTCTTCGAGGGCTTGAAGCTCTACCTGTCGCGCCATCGGGGCGGCGAGGTCGAGACCCGCGATCTGATGCGCGCGCTCGAGCACAAGACCGGCAAGAGCCTCGAGCGCCGGTTCGACGAGGCGCTGCACCGCGCCGGGCATCCGCGCGTCGAGGTGACGGTCGAGTATCACGGCGGCATGTTGGCCGTGACCGCGAAGCAGTCGCTCGATGCGGGCGAAGCGCCGTTCACCTTCGCGCTCGAGCTCGACGTGTGCGAGGCCGAGAAGACCCGACCGCGTCGCGAGGTGCGCCTCGTGGACGAGGCCGTGAAGACCTTCGCCCTCCCGCTCCCCGAGCGGCCGCGGTACGTCGTGGTCGATCCGCGGCTCTTCATCCTCGGCAGCGTGCGCACGAAGCTCCCGGCCGACCTCGCGAAGAACCAGCTCAAGGAGGCCCCGACCGCGCGCGGGCGTTTGCTCGCCGCGCAGGCGCTCGAGAAGCGCGACGACGCGGGGACGGTTCGGGCGCTCGGGGACGCGCTCGACGACGCACGCGAGTTCTGGGGCGTGCGGTCCGCGGCGGCCTCGGCGCTGGGCCAGATCCGCTCCGACGACGCGCGCGAGCGTCTGGCCGCGGCGGCGTCGGCGAAGCACCCGAAGGTGAGGCGCGCGGTGATCGCGGCGCTCGGGAATTTCAAGGCGACGAGCGTCGTTGTGTTGCTCGAGAAGGCGGCGCGCAACGACCGGAGCTACCTCGTGCAGGCCGCGGCGTGCCGTGCGCTCGGCGCGACGAAACAAGAGGCGGCGTTCGCGGTCTTGCGCGACATGCTCGACGTGCCGTCGTGGGCGAGCTCGGTGATGGCGGCGGCCGCGGGGGGCCTCGCGAGGCTGCGCGACGAACGAGGCGTGGAGCTCTTGCGCGAGCGCACGCGCTACGGCGTGCCGACCCGCGGAAGGCGCGCGGCGATCTCCGCGCTCGCCGAGCTCGATCAGGGCCGAGCGACGCGCGAGCTCCTAGAGGAGCTGCTGCACGATCACGATCCGTACCTGCGCGTCGACGTGGTCGAGGCGCTCGTGGCCGTCGGCGACGTCAAGGCGCGGCCGGCGCTCGAGGCGCGGCTCGCATGCGAGCTCGATGGTCGCGTGCGACGGCGAGTGCGCGAGGCGCTGCGCGAGCTCGGCCAGAAGGGCACGAAGGAGACGCGCCGCCTGCGCGACGAGGTCCTCGAGCTCAAGCGCGAGCAGGCCGAGCTCAAGGCGCGGCTGACACGGCTCGAGGCGCGGCACCAAGACAAGCCGGGCAAGGACGTACGCAAGAGCGTGCACAAGAGCGTGCCCGTCAAAGCGGGCGCACGAGCGAAGGGATGACCCGCGGCGAGCCAGGCCGTGAGCTCGCGAGCCGCGCGTGGCAACGATACGAGGCGCCGCCGCGCCGAAAGGGCCGAAGACGATGAGCGATGACAACACGCCGGTAACCCTCGAGCGCCGCGGCGCCGTCGGGATCCTCACCATCGACCGCGACAGCCGCCTCAACGCGCTGTCCCGCGCGACGCTCTTCGCGCTCGGGAGGATCGGGCGCGAGCTCGTCCTCGACTCGAGCGTGCGAGCCATCGTCGTCACGGGCGCGGGGACGCGGGCCTTCTGCGCGGGCGCGGATCTCAAGGAGCGGCAGGGCATGACGCTCGAGGACGTGCGGGTGCAGGTCGGCCTCTACCGCAGCGAGCTCGGTGTG
>SYFR01000414.1 GCA_005800325.1 Myxococcales bacterium
GTCGCGCACCCACTCGGGCGGCCGATGCGGGGATGCGGGCGGGGCGACGTCTCCGGCCAGGGCGCCGTGGGCGCTGCGCATGCCGGCCCACGCCGACTCGAGGCGGTCCCACGCTGGGCCGCGGTCCGACGCGAGCGCTGCGGCGATGGCGACGAGCAGCTCCTGGGCCTTCTCGAGCCCGAGGCTCGCCGGCTGGCTCGTGAGCCCCGCGCGGCGCGGGTAGAGGCCGAGCTCGGCGAGCGGCGTCTGCATCAGCTCGCGAAAACAGAAGGCGGCTCGCTCGGGGGTCATCGCACCGGAGCCGGGCGGTCGCGGAGCCGCGCCGGTGCGCGAAAGCTAGCACGGCACGCGTCCAGTGGACGGATTATCAGTGCCGCGGCGCGGCCTCAGCTCGCGCTCGTGCTCGCTGCCGCTCCCGCATCCGCGCAACCGTCAGTGCCGGGCCTCGAGCTCGGCGAGGCTCATCTTCGCGTCGTTGGCGAGGGGGCTCTTCGGATAGCGGCGCAAGAAGCTACGCAGCGCGGTCTTCGCGTCGTTGTACGCCTGGATCTCGATCAGGCACTCGGCCAACAAGAACGTCGCGTCGTCGAGCACCTCGGGATCCGCGGACGCCTCGGCGAGCTTCGAGAGGATCGGGATCGCGTCGCGGTGGCGGTTGACGTGCCGGTACGCGCGCGCGAGCTGCAGCTTCGCGGCCGGCGCGTGCGTGCCCGAGTCGTCGTAGCGAAGCGTCTCTTCGAAGTCGACGAGCGCCTCGTGCCATCGGTTGTTGCGCACGTCTTCGAGCCCAGCGTGGTAGGCGGCGAGCGAGAGCTGGCTCTTGGCGCGCGCCACCTCCTCGCTGAAAAACGCCCGCTCTGCCCGCGTCAGCTTCTCTTTCCGCAGCTCCTCGAACGCGTCGACGAGCTCGCGCTTCTTGCCGGCGCGCAACAGCTCGTAAAAGCCCATCGCGGCCGACTCCGCCTTCGCCCGCGCCTCGCTCTGCTTCTCGAGCTCGGCGATCTCCGTCGCGCGCCGGGCCGACCCCTCTTGCGCGCGGTCGACCTCTTTCTTGGCGGACTCGACGCGCAGGTCCCAGGCCACCTTCACGACGGCGAGCACGACCACCACGAACAAGAGGTTCGCGGCCGCGCCGTTCAAGTGCGATCGGCGCTCGAAGCTCTGCTGCCGCTTGCCGATGCTCTTCACATCGGCGGCGAGCGCGTTCGTCAGGTTGTTCGTCTTGATGATGAGGCCGCGCGACTCGATGATCTCGCGCTTGACGTCGCGCAGCTCTTCGTCGAGCTCGTTCACAGCGCCAGCTTGGCACGACTTCGGCGGCGCGGGTCGCCCGATCCACGCTTCTCGCCTTCGCTTTGCCCGTTCGTCGTGCTACATGCGCGCCGCCATGGAAACGAGCGAGATCCGCAAGAACCTGAAGCTCATGGTGGACGGCCAGCCCTACGTGGTCGTCGACTTCCAGTTCGTGAAGCCCGGCAAGGGCCAGTCCTTCACGCGCTGCCGTATCCGTAACCTCGAGACGGGCAACACGCTCGAGCGGACGTGGAAGAGCGGTGAGAAGCTCGAGCCCGCCGACGTCGAGATGCGGCAGATGCAGTACATCTACCAGGACGGCGAGAACTACGTGTTCATGGACGCCGGCACCGGCGAGCAGCAATACGTTCCCGTCAAGGTGATCGGCGAAGAGGTCCAGTTCCTCGCCGACGGCATGAGCGTCGAGGTGACGCTGCTCAAAGACCGGCCCATCGGCGTCGAGCTCCCAGCACACGTCGAGCTGCAGATCGTCGAGAGCGAGCCCGGCGTGAAGGGCGACACCTCGGGCGGCGCCACGAAGCCCGCCAAGCTCTCCACCGGCGCCATCGTGAACGTGCCGCTCTTCATCAACGAGGGCGAGTGGATCCGCGTCGACACGCGCGACGCGAAGTACCTCGAGCGCGTCAAGCGCTGAGGCTGCGAGCAGCGCGCGCGGGCCGCCGTGCTGCGTGCAAAACGAGGCCCGCTCCTCACCACACGAGCGCGGTCCAGCCCGGAGCCGACCGCCCGCGCTATCGTAGGTGCGCGTGACCTCCGCGAAGCCGCCGCAGCCGATTCAAGGCGTCGACTATTACCTCGAGGGGCAAAACCTCGTCTTCACCGCGCACTATCTCCTGAAGCGCGGCTACTGCTGCAACAACGGCTGCCGCCACTGCCCCTATCGGGAGGGCAACGCGCCGAAGGTCGCTATCGCGATCGTCGGCCTCGATGCCGCCGCGCCAGCGAAGCGGCCCCCGACTGACAAATAGCCCTACCCGTGCGAGCCTGCTGCGGCTCGCCGACGAGCTTCGTCAATGAGGCGAGCCGCCCACCCCCGCCGTCACGGGCGGAACAGGAGCACGTGGATCTTGTCCTGCTCCACCAGCAGATCGAGGTGGCCGTCGCCGTCGACGTCGGCCGCGGCGATGCGATCGAGCGCGGAGACGGACGCGATCGACACCATGGCGGCGGGCTTCAGCACTCCAAGCCCATCGTTGACGTGGAGGACGACCTTGCCCGCGCTGTCCGCCGTGGCGACGTCGAGGTCCCCGTCTTCGTCGAGATCGGCCGCGACGAGCCCCTTGATCGTCCCCTCGGCCTTGCTGCCTCCCGCGTCGCCGAAGGCGTTTCCCTGGTTGAGCTACACCCGCACGACGTCGCCCACGCTCGCGACGAGGTCGAGGTCGCCATCGCCGTCCAGCTTGGCGAACTGCACGTCGTAGCCCTCGGCCGTGAGCGGCAGCTGCGTGAGCGTCGTGAAGGTGACGTCGGCCGCCATCCCCGTCGTCGCGACGACGAGCTTCGGCGCGCCAAACGAGGAGGTCAAATAGGCACCATCCTCATCGCCGTCGGCATCGAAGTCGCCGGCAGAGACGGCCGTCGGAGTGCCAAACGCAACGTGGTGCGCGGTCGACGCGGCCTCGCCGCGCTTCAGGCTGAGGTTGCCGCTGCTCGGCGTCGCGCTGTCCACGCTCACGGCCACGACGTCGCTCTTGCCGGTTTTGTCCGCGTTCAGCGCGACGATGTCGCGACCGGTCACCTTGAGCGGGCCGCCATCATAGAGGCTGAAGGCACAGTTGGCGGAGCCGGCGAGCACGTTGAACTTGCCAAAGTGCGCGATGGCCAGATCACGGTAGGTCGCGTTGCCGTCGAGCTCGGCGCTCACCATGCTGGTCGCCTTGGTGGTGATGCCACTATTCGCCGTCGCAGCGCCGAACGTGCCATTGTTCATGCCGACGAAGGTGCTCAGCGTCTTGGTCGTGTCACTGCCCTCCGTGCCGCTGATCGCCACGATGTCCATCGCCGTGTCGCCGTTGCAGTCGAACACCGCGAAGTCGGCGGTCGGGAGCACGGAGGGTGTCACGCTGGCGCCAACCTTGAAGCAGAGCTCGCCCGGATCGTGGATCCCGTCGAAGCACTCGGGCAGCTTGCATTGGTCGCTGCACCCGTCGCCGTTCACGACGTTGCCGTCGTCGCACTCTTCTCCCTGGGCGGTGTCCTCGTAGGTGTCGCCGCATGCGGGCTCGAGGCAGCTTGGCTGGCAACCGTCGCCGCTCATGTCATTGCCGTCGTCGCACTCCTCGCCCGCGCCCGCGTCGACATAGTGGTCTCCGCACTTCGGCGCGAGGCAGGTGGGCTGGCAGCCGTCGCCGCCGTTGAGGTTGCCGTCGTCGCACTCCTCGCCGGCTTCCTTGGTGCCGTTGCCGCACTTGGCCGCGTCGCCGCCGGTCCCCGTGCCGGTGCCAGTGCTACCGCCGGTTCCGGGTCCGGTTCCTGTGCCTCCGCCGGTTCCGGTTCCGGTCGCCGATGCGCTGGTCGCGGCCACGAACTCTTCGCCGCACGCGGCCCCGAGCGTCGCACCGAGACCCGCGAGCACGAGGCCAACTGGCAAGTCGTAGAAGTGTCCGCGAACAAGTCGAAGCATGGTGCCAGCGAGGCTAGCACGCGGGCCGGGGGGGCCACGTTACGGCAGCGACACCTCCAGCGCCGGCAGCTTGGCGGCACGGCGTGAGGCCGCTCCCTACGTCACGGTGACGTCGCGTCGCGCTTCTTGATGCCGAGCTCCCCTAGCTTCTTCGCGACGTCCGCGCCGTGGGACGAGGTGCTCACGTCGCGATCGACGAAGAGGAGCTTGCCGTCCGTGCCGACGTAGAAGGTCGTCCGCGACGCGACGCCGAGGACGCCGAGCACGCCGTACGCGGCTGCGACCTTCTTGTCGGCGTCGCTGAGGAGCGGGTAGTCGAGCGAGAGCGACTCGGCGAACTCCTTGTTCGTCTCGAGGGAGTCGACGTTCGCTCCGAAGTAGGCCACGTCGTATTCGCGCAGGGCGGTACCGCTCGCACGGAGCGATTTGCACTCCGCGGTTCACCCGCCCGTGAAAGTCTTCGGGAACCAGGCGAGCACGACGACGCGGCCCTGATAGCTCGACAGACGGTGCGTCTTGCCGTCCGTGCCAGGAAGCGCGAACTCGGGCGCGAGATCTCCCGCGACGAGGGTGCGCTGAGCCGGCCGGCAGCCGCTCGAGGCGACGGCTAGCGCGGCGGCCAAGAGGGTGCGACCCAGGCGACGAATCATGTGTGCAACGTGGGGGCGCGCGCCTTCTGCGTCAACCCCTCGGGAACCACGGGATGAGCCTCGAGGTGCGCCGCTGGTAGTCGGCGTATCCGGCATATTTGGCGAGGCTCTGCGACTCGGTGAAATGGGTCGAGCCATGAAAGAGCAGCGTCAAGAGCGCGGCTCCGACGACCGTGACGTTCAGGGGTGGCGCGCCCGCCGCAATCGAAAAGATGTAGAGCGACCACCACTGTCCTTGTTCGCAAAAGAAATTGGGGTGCCGCGAATAGGCAAAGAGTCCCTTGTCGAGGAACGGGCGCGCCAAGCCCTCGCCCCGCTCGCTCGCGCGCTTCTTCGCCGCGTGAAAGCGCCATTGCTGTTCGTCCGCGAGGGTCTCCCCCGCAAGAAATGCCAGAAATGCCGCGGTCGCCGCGAGATCTAGCGCGGAGAGCGGCGCTCCCCGGTGTCGCGCCGCCTGCCAGGCGGGCAGGGCAATCAGGAGCAACAAGAGGTTCTGATAGCCCGCGGTGAATACCAGATTGAACACCTGAAAGAGGGGCCCCGGGATCCGCTGCCTAAGGACCTTCCAGCGATAATCCTCGCCCCCCTTCCGGTACCCGCCCTTGCGCCAGAAGTTGAACGTCAGCCGGGCGCCCCACGCGAGCGCGAGCGCCGTCATGACGTTTAGTCGCGCGTCGGCGAACTTGGCTTCATAGGCGAAGGCCCCAACGTACACCGGGGGAAGGAGCGACCACGCGCGGTCGACCCACGAGCACTCGCCGGTCGCGACCGAGAGGAGCCACGTCGCGAGCGCGGCGCCGAGCGCGACGGCGGCGACGGGCACGAGATCGGGAGGGAGGCCGAGCATGGCGCGAGCCTACCCGAGAAGCGTCGGCGCGACTCTTTGCGGAGAGTCGTCTGCCCTCGCCACGAGCGGGGCGAGCGCCGTCGCGGCGTACCAAGGGGCCGACTCCGGCGCGCGGTGAATCGAGCGGGCGCGCCCCTCGGCTCGTGCGATAGTCGCGGCGTGCGCGTGTCGATCGACTGCCGCTACCTCCGCGAGCGTCCGAGCGGGATCGGCGCGTACGTGCAGGCGCTCGTCGACAGGCTCCCGGCGCGTGCGCGCGACGTGCAGTTTCACTTCTGGGCGAGCCCCATGGCATCGCGGCCGCTGTCGCGCGAGCCGAACGTCGAGGAGACCGTGGTCGCGGTCGAGGCGAACCACGTCCCGACGCTCGCGTGGCCCTCGCTCCTTCTGCCCATCGACGATGCCGACGTGGTCCATATGCCTTACAACGTCCTCGGGCGCGGCATTCGGGCGAGCACCGTGGTGACGGTGCACGATCTGATGTGGCTGCTCACGCCCTCGCGTTGCGAAGCGAGCGCCTGGCGGCGCGCGTACCAGACGCCGTTCTACCGCGCCGGGATCCGCATGGCGCTGCGGCACGCGACCCGGATCGTGGCCATCTCGCGGGCGACGGCGGATGCCATCGTACGCGCGCACCCCGCGGCGCTCGGCCGCGTGCGCGTCATTCACCACGGCGTCGAGGCACGCTACGCGCCCGCGAGCGACGAAGGCGAGGCGCGTGCGGTGTGCGAGCGGGCCGGCGTCTCTGGGCCGTTCTTTCTCGCGATGGGGCAGAACGCGCCCTACAAGAACCACGCGGCGGTGCTCGAGGCCTTCGCCGCGGCTCGGCTGCCCGAGGACGTGAGGCTCGTCTTCGTGCAGCGGCTCTCTCCCCGCGGGGAGCTCGCGCTGCGGGCGCGGCAGCTCGGGCTCGGCGAGCGGGTCGTGTGGGTGAGCGCCGCGGGCCCCGACTTGGCCCTCGCGCTCTTGCAGTCGGCGCTCGGGCTCGTGCAATTCTCGCTCGAAGAGGGCTTCGGCATGCCGGCGCTCGAGGCGATGGCGTGCGGAACCCCGGTCATCGTGAGCGACACGCCCGCGTTGACCGAGGTCGTCGAACGAGCGGGCCTGCGCGTCGCTCTCGGCGAGGCCGGGGCGTTGTCGCGCGCGATGTCGCGCCTCGCGCGGGAGCCGTCGCTGCGTGCGGAGCTGCGCGGGCTCGGCCTCGAGCGAGCGCGGGCCTTCGACTGGGACGCGTGCGCCCTTCAGCACCTCGAGGTGTATCGCGAGGCCGCGGCGGCGCGCTGAGCGTGACGGCTCGCGGCGCGCTGAGCGTGACGACTCGCGGCGCGCTGAGCGTGACGACTCGCGGCGCGCTGAGCGTGACTACTCGCGGCCGACGAGCCCCGTGAGCAGCGACCTCACCTCACCGAGCGCCGTGAGCACCGCGTCGCTGTCGTCGCGCCGGGCCGTGGTCGCGCTCACCATCGGGATGAGCGCGCGCTCGATGAGCTCTTGTTGCTGGAGCAGCAGCGTACGCAGCTCTTCGGACGGCTGCAGCGCCACGTCGACCTTCGGATGGCCGAGCGCCTCGAGCGCGGCCTCGAGGCGCAACAGGTACGGCTTCATCCACTGTTGCTTGCCCGCGAGCTTCGCGGCGCGCGACACGCGCGGGTTCTTCTCCGCGTCGGCGCCAAAGGGCTCGTCCTCCTCTGCCGTGCGCTGGGAGCTCGCCTGCGCCGCTCGGGCGACGGCATCGCGGATCGCCTCGAGGCCCGCACCGAGCGCGGCGAGTTGCTCTGCGACGGCGCTCGAGGTTGCGTTCGCGCGCGATCTCTCGGAGAACGCCTTTTCCGCGCGCGTGCCGGCGGCTTCGCCTTGTGCGTCGAGCGCCGCGTGGATATCTCCGAGCCGCGCTCCCAGCACCTCGAGGCGCAGGTCGAGCCCGCCGCTACTCCCCGCGGCGAGCACCTCCTTGATCCCCGCGAGATCGGCAGAGAGACCGCTCAAGGTTCCTGTCACGCGGCTCACCGGATCGTCGCCGGAGCCGCCCATGCGCTTCTGCCGCACGACCTCGCCCTTGATGTCCTGCCAGCGCTGCTTCTCCTCGGCGCTCGCGGTCCCGCGCAGCTCCGCGAGCTTGAGCAGGTTGGCCTCGGCTCCGCTCGTGAGGTTCTGCGACTCGCCGGCGTAGTGGTCACGGATCAGCTGCTCGACCTCGCCGTCGTTCATCGCCGCCGCGACGCGCTCGGCGATGCGGTTCATGTTGCGGTAGCTGCCCTGCAGCAGAAAGCGCGGCTCGGTGCGGAACTTCTCGTCCTGCGAGGCCGACTCGATGTACGCGAGGTTGACGGCGAGGAGCGTCTTCTGCACGCGAAAGAGGTGGCGCAGCACGCTCGTGATCTCGTTCGTCTCGACCGCCGAATAGCCGTACGAGAGCTCCGAGCTCGCCACTTCTTCGCCGCGCGACATACGCACGAGCTTGTAGAGGTCGGCCTGCTCGCGCGTGGCGAGCGGCTGGAGCACCGGGTTCGAGGTGAGCGTGTTCTCGATGTAGCTGAGCGCGAACGCCTCTTCCTTGCCGGACAGGACGTCGCCGAGGTTGTAGGTGTCGGCGCGATTGGCCAGCATGTCCGGAATGCGGAATTTGTCGCCGCTCTCGGTGTACGGGTTGCCGGCCATGACGACGCAGAACTTCTTGCCGCGGAAATCGTAAGTCTGCGTCTTGCCGCGCCAGACGCCCTCGATCCGGCGCTGCGCGTCGCACAAGCTGATGAACTTCTGGAGCAGCTCGGGGTTCGTGTGCTGGATGTCGTCGAGATAGAGCATGACGTTGTTGCCCATCTCGAAGGCGAAATTGATCTTCTCGACCTCTTGCCGCGCCGTGGCGTTCGGCGCGTTTGCCGGATCGAGCGAGGCGACGTCGTGGCCGAGCGCCGGCCCATTGACCTTCACGAACACGAGTCCGAGGCGGCTCGCGACGTACTCCATGAGCGTCGTCTTGCCGTAGCCGGGCGGTGAAATGAGCAACAAGAGGCCCATCAAGTCCGTGCGCCGGCCCGCGCCCGCCGCGCCGATCTGCTTCGCGAGGTTGTTGCCGATGAGCGGCAGGTACACGTCCGTGATGAGCTTGTTGCGTACGAAGGCGGTCAACACCTTCGGCACGTACTCGCCCAGCCGGAGGCGCTCTCGCTCGCGCTCGACGAGGGCGTGACGCAGCCTGCGGTACTCGCGGTAGGCGGGCACGTCGCGCTCGGCGAAGGCCCCGAGCCGCGCGAGAAACTCGTCGATGCGCAGCTCTAGCTTCCCGCCCTGGATCCGCGCGTGCTGTCCCTCGAGCCCGCTCACCTCGAGCGCCGCGAGCGCCGCCGACGTGCTGCGATCGATCGGCAGGCGCGTCGCGATGGCCGCCGCCTCGAGCGCGAGGTGGACGCGCTTCGCTGGGGCGGGTCCGCACGCGACGAAGGCGTCGACCCACGCGCGCGCGAGCGAGAGCTGCTCGCGCAGCCGCCCGCAGAGCGCCTGGAGATCGGCCTCGAACGCGAGGCGCTTGCCGGTCGCCTCGAGCGTGTCGAACAGCGCGTGCGCGAGCTCGTCGGCGTCGCGGCTCGTCACGAAGCGCGGCGACTCCGCCACGAGCTCCTCCGTGAGATACGCGGCTGCGCTCGTCGCGAGCCCCTCGGGAAACGCCGACTCGAGGCCGTGCGCAGTCACGAACAGGGCGATGGCGGCCGCGACCTCGCCCGCGAGCGCCGAAAGTGCCGCCCCGTCGCCCGATGCGCTGGTGCCTGGTGCGCCGTTGCCCAGTTGACTGTGGCCTATTGCGCTGTTGCCTATTGCGCTGTTGCCCAGTTGACTGTGGCCTATTGCGCTGTTGCCCAGTGCGCTGTTGCCCAGCGCGCTGCTGTCGGGGGTGCTGCTGGTCATTGCGGCGCTGCCGAGGGCGCTCGTGCCCAGACCGTGGCGCAGGCGACCGAGGCTCTTGGCGCGCACCTCGAAGAGCGCCTTCTTCTCGCCGGCGTGCGCATAAAACAACGTCGCGAGCACGCGGGCGGCTGGCTCGAACCGCAAGAGGCCCGCCGCGTCGTACCGATCGACCAGCTTCTCGAGCAGCCGCGCCGCGTCGCGATCGTGTACGCCGCGATCGTAGCCCTCGTCGTAGCGCTTCTGCGCGGCCTCTTGCACGAGCTCGAGCAGCGTGCCGTCGCGGCTCCGTTCGCGCAGCTTGCCAAGCATTAGCCCGCCTTCTCGCCGCTCTCCTGCCGCGAGCAGCGTGTACGCGAGGTACTCGCCGCGATAGACCTCGGCGCTCTCGCTCGGCAGAGCGCGCCGCCAGTACTCGCGGGTTCGCAAGAACTCGGCATCCTCGATGGGCGCGAAATACTCGGTGCCCGTGAGGTGCAGCGCGAGCCCGTCGTTCTTCGGCACGATGGTGAGCTCGAGGGCCTGCGTGTTCACGCTGAAGCGGTGCTGGCCGAAGCGGACGAGCTCGCTCTCGCCTCCCTCGAAGAGCTCGAGCTTGTCGCGCAGCCCGCGCAAGGCATCCTGTCGCGCGCTCTTGAGCTTGCCGAGGTACGCGTCGCCCTTCACGGTGTCGCCGAGCTTCGCGAGCTCCGCGGCGAGGGAGCCGACCTTCTCCACCATCGCGTCCGAGGCGAAGTAGGCGTTCAGCTCGTCGGCGCTCTTGGCTGCGCGTGCGCGCCTCCCGACGCCCTCGAGGATGCGATCGAGCGCGGAGGCGACGTTGTCGATGCGTCGCTGCCGCTCGTCGAGCAAGAGCTGCCGCCTCGCGCCGAAGGCGTCTGCGATCTCCTCGCGCTTCTCGGTGAGCTGGCCGAGAAACTCGTCGAGCTCGCTGAACTTCCCCTCGAGCTCCTCGAGCTGCACGGTGACGCGCGAGAGCTGTGCGTCGCACTTCTCGGGCGTATCGCAGAGGGCGATCGAGCTCGTGACGCTCTGTCCGAGGAGCGCGAACTGCGCGGCGAACTCCGCTCGGCCCTCGCTCTTTGCGAGCTCTTTCCGGCGCGACTCGAGCGCGGCCTTGGTGCGGTTCAGCTGCGCGAAGACCTCGCCGATGTTCGACAGGATCTTCGTGCGCTGCGTCGGATCTTCGATGGGGAGGCCGCCGAAGATCTCGCTCAAGACGCCGAGCCCCTCGGCCGTGGCGTCCACCTTCTTGCGCAGCGGGGCGACGTCCGTCGACTTCTGGCAGCTCGGGATCCGAGCGGTGAGCGCCGCCAGGTCTGCGACGAGCGGCGCGAGCGCGTCGCCGCCGAGGAGAAAGCGCACGGTGGCGCGGCTCACCGCGTCGAACCGCGTGCCGATCTGCTTCTCGAGCTCAGCGACCTTCGCCAGCTCGACGTAGCGCAGCTCGCGCAGCGTGATCACCTGCCCGCGCTGGGTGCGCAGCGACGCGAGCGCCTCGAGGAACGGGTCGATGGTGCGAAAGTGCTCTTCGCGGAGGTTCTTGCCGAGGTCGGTGAAGGCAGCCTCGCTCTTGCTCAGCGCCTCCGCCGCGCGCGTGCGCAGCGCGACGACTTTCTCGAACTCGTCGACCACGAGATCCGCCGTGTCGCGCAGCAGAACGAGCACGCTCGCGAGGTCCTGCGCCTCTTCGGCCGCGATGAAGTGGTAGCCGTCGAGGAGCCGCTGTGCTCCCACGATGAGGTCTTCGAAGGTGCGCCGCGACGGTTCGCTCTTCTCGACCGCGCGGGCGAGCGCGAAGGCGTCGCTCACGGCGCGCACGAGCTCGGCGTTGCCAACGCGCGCGAGGAGCGAGTCGTCCGTCGGAACCGCCGCCGCGAACTCCAGCGACGTGAAGGGCGTCTTCCACACCTGCACCGGGTGCAGGCGCGTCGGCTCGTCGCTCACCGCGCGAAACACGACCAGGCGCCCGTCGTCGAAGAGGCTGTAGCCGTGGCAGTGGATGGGCGGCTTTACCTCCTTCTCGATGACGTTGTACGCGAACAGCACGTAGTGCCCGTCGTGGCGTCGGTGGTAGACGAAGAGGACGTCCTCCCCGTTCGGCGACGCGATCTTGGTCCTGTACTCGAGGTCTTCGTGCGCGCCCTCGAAGAGCTTGTGCTCGCCCGTCTCGAGGTAATAGCCGCCCGGGAAGATGAGCCCGTGGTCGCCCGGCAAGAGCTGGCAGGCGACTCCGATGGCGTCGATGCGCTGCGCCGCCTCGAGCCGAGAATTGAATACGAAGTAGCGCGCCGCCTTTTCGCGATAGGGCAGGACGCGAATCAAGACGAGATGGGCGACCTTCGCATAGGAGACGTGCGCGTCCGTGATCTGTTGATCTGCGTCGTCGAGCGGCTCGACGTGGATGGTGCGCCCGGCGCTCGTGTTGTCCTCGACGACGAGGGAGAGCGTGCCGCCCGTGGTCCCGACGAACACGTCGTCGGCGACGTCGACGTAGCGCCCGTCGACGTGGTCGTCCGGGGTCGTCGGGGTCCACTCGAACTCGTGGGCGCGCGGAAAAGCGTAGTCCTCGTCGCCGCGGTCGTCGACGTAGACGAGCTTGCCGCTGGCCTCGACGCGAAAGCGAAAGACCTTGAGGTCTCGGTGCGTCGAGCCCGCCTGAAATGCGGACAAGAGGCGCGTGTCCGTACGCACGAGCTGCAGGAGCCGCGCGTCGCGGTTGTATTTGAAGAGGTTCGTGAACCCCTTGCCGAACTCGGGGTCGTTCAAGAAGCCGCCGACGGCCTCGGTCCCGAGGGCGCGGCAGTCCAGGCTCGTGTAGCTCGCGCCGAGCTCGTAGAGGCTGAACACGTCCGCGACGCGCGTCTCCGACTTCAAGCCGATGTAGACGTTGAAGCCGAAGAGCAGCTGACCGCCGACCTGCACGATGTCCCGCGGGACGCAGTTGTTCTCGGTGCGGACGCGAAGGTTCGCGACCACCTCGAGCTCGCTCTGGCCGAAGGTGCGCTTGCGCTCGTCGTTGAGCAGATCGGCGCGGCGCCGGAGCTCGGCTCCATGCGCGAGCAAGCGCCCACGGATGACCTCGTAGTTGCCCGCGTCGAGCTCCTCGCCCGCCGGCGCCGGGGCTTGCGTCATGGCGTGAGCTTGTCGACGCCGAGCTCCTTGGCCTGCGCGAGGAGCGTGCCGAGCTTCGCCTTGGCGTCCTTGTCGTCGGTGCTCTTCGCCAGCCGCCCCAGCACCGCCGACAGCGTCAGATCGCGCACGTTCGACGTGCTCACGCTGCCCGCGATGTCCTTGAGATCCTCCATCAGGTTGCGCTCGCCAGAGAGGTGCTCCTTCAACACGGCCTTGAGCGTGGTCGAGTGATCCACGGTCGCGTCGATCGACTCGCCGATCGACACGGACTTCACGAAGCGATCGAAGAAGGCGCCGTCGCCGCCGACGATCTGGATCTTGGCCTGGTCGAAGGCCTTGCCGAGGATTTCGGCCTGGCGCGCGGCCATCTCGATGCGCGCGCGCACCTGCTCGAGCGCGATGTTGCGCTTGGCGTCGAGCTCGAGGCGAAACTCTTCGTGCTCGCGGCCGACGCCGTCGAGCGCCCGCATGGCCTCGCCCTTCTGCCGCAATCCGTCGGCCTCGGCGCTCATTCGTTTCTGGATGGCGTCGGCATCCGCCGTCTTGCCCGCGGCCTCGGCGAGGAGCTTCTCACGCAAGCTCGCGGCCTCGGCGAGGCCGACCTTCTCGATGGCCTGCGCGTCAGCGGTCTTGCCCGTGGCCTCGGCGAGGAGCCTCTCACGCAAGCTCGCGGCCTCGGCGAGCCCGAGCTTTTCGATGGCCTGCGCCTCCGCCTCTCTCACCTGCGCGGCCGCCAAGCCCTTCTGCCGGATGGCGTCGGCGTTCGCGTTCTCGCGCGCGCGGATCACCTCGGCGTCGACCTTGCCCTCGCGCTCCTTCACGGTGACCTCGGCGTCGCGAATGCGAACCTTGGCGAGGCCCTGCTTCTCGGTCGCCTGCGCATCGGCCTCTTTCACGCGCATCTGCGCGAGACCCTCGGTGGCCTGCTCGGACTGCGCGCCCTCCGCCAGGCGGATCTTCGCGCGCGCGTCGCGGTCGGCGGCCTCGAGCTCGGCGTCCGCGAGCGTGAGCCGCTGGCGAGCGCGGAATTTCGCGACCTCTTCGTCGGCCTGGGCCTTCTTGATGTCTTTGACGAGACCCTGTTGCGCCTGGGCCTCGGCGGCGATGATGAGCACCTCCTTGTCGCGGTTGGCGCCGGCCTGGGCGCGCAGATCCTTGATGCTCTCTTCCTCGGTCGCGACGGTCTTGTCGACCGCGATGCGCTCGCGGATGACGTCCGCGATTTTGCGCTTCTTCATCTCGAGCTCTTCTTCGCGCTGGATGTCGCGGACCTGCGTCTCCTTCTTGCGTTCGATCTCCTCGACGTCCCGCGCCTTCTGCACGCGCACCTGCTCGATCCCGAGATCGCGCAGCCGCGCCTGCTCGGCCTGCATCGCGCCACGCATGGCATTCTGCTCGGCGACCAGCGACTCTTCTTTCGCCTTCTCGGACTTCTTCTTGGTCTCGAGCTGCTCGTCGATGGCGACGCGCTTGGAGCGCTCTTCGGCGCGAGAGCGGCTGTTGGCGACTTCCTCGTTCTTCTTCGCGTCCGCCTCGGCGAGCTGCTGTTCGTAACGAAACAGCGCCTCTTGGCTGTCGAGGTTCTGTTTGCCAATCGCCATGCTCTCGGCCTGCTTGAGCTCGTTCGTGGCGACGTTTCTCTTCGTCGTGAGATCGGTGATCTTGCGGATGCCGTCCGAGTCGAGGATGTTCTGCGGATCGAGCAGCTCGAGCGGCGTCTGCTCGAGGTAATCGATGGCGGCGTCCTCGAGCACGTACCCGTTCAGGTCCTTGCCGATCATCGCGATGATCTGGTCGCGGAAGCTCTCGCGCTCGGTGTAGAGACCTTCGAAATCGAGCGCCTTGCCGACGCTCTTCAGCGCCTCGGAGAACTTCGCGCTGAAGAGCTCGTCGAGCGTCGCCTGGTCGGACGCGCGCACGCAGCCGAGCGACTGGGCCACCTTGAGCACGTCATCGGCGGTCTTGTTCACACGCACGAAGAAGGTGACCTTGATGTCTGCGCGGATGTTGTCCTTGCAGATGAGGCCCTCTCTGCCGCGGCGGTCGACGTCGATCTTCTTCACCGAGATGTCCATCATCTCGGCGCGGTGAATGACCGGCAGGACGACGCCGCCGGTGAAGGTGACCACGGGCTCGGCGCCGGACTTGTTGATGATGAGCGCCTTGCCCTGTTCGATCTGGCGGTAAAAGCGCGCCACCATGACGGCGAGCCCGATGAAGATGATGAAGGCCGCGCCTCCGGCGACGAGTAGTATCTCCATGTCGAATTGCTCCTACGGTCGATTGCGGTCCGAAATCTGTAGCGCCTGTTCTTCGTCGAAGACCTCGACGAGGTAGGCCTCGCGCTCAGCGTCGTAGTCGATGATCAAGGCCGCCCCGCCGCGCTTGAGCGTGCCCGCGGTCGCGCGCACCTCGACGATGAGGCCCGCGCCGCCGTCCGCCACCTCGGCCTGGCCGAACTTCTCGTCGACCTGGCCCGTGCGGATCCGGCAGACCGTGCCGACGAAGTCGATGCGCCGCTTGGCGCTGCGGGCGTTGAAGAGTCGCCGCAGCGGCCGCGTGGCGAGCGATGTGAGCGGCAGCGCTACGGCGACGGACAGCGCGAGCACCACGAGACCCGCGAGCGGCCGCGGCACCGCGAGCGCCACGACCGGCGTGAGCAGGCGGGTGCCGAGCATCGACGCGATCCAGCCGAAGAGGCTGACACCGCTCGCGGCGACCGTGATCGGCACCTGGCGCAGGCGTAGCCAGAACGACATCCCCTCGGGCACGAGCTCGCCGACGACGCTGCCGGCGCCAAGCGCGGATTTCGCCCCCGCGAGCGCGTCGGCGCCCTTGGCAGCCGCGAGCGCGTCGATGCCCTTGAGCGCGTGGAGCGCATCGGCGTCGGCGTGCCCGACATCGAGATCGAGCGCGCCGAGGATGACCATCAGCCAGTAAACGAGGCTGAGGCCGAGCCCGACGGTGAAGATTGCCGACGGAAACGCCGCCGCGTCTGTCAAGAGCTCGCTCATGCGTCGCGCCGTCCCCCGGTCGGGCGCGCGAACCAATGCATCGGGGTGCGGGTCGCGACAAGGCTGAACGTGCGTGCCCCGCCGTGCGGGCTTGACTGCGGCGAACGCCCGTCAATCGACGCACCTCATCGACGCACCTCATCGACGCACCTCATCGACGCACCTCATCGACGCACCTCATCGACGCAC
>SYFR01000415.1 GCA_005800325.1 Myxococcales bacterium
CGCTCGTGCCGGCGGTGCCCGCGTCCGCGGCCGTGCCGGCGATGCCTGCGCGCGCGGACGAGCCGGCGGTGCCCGCACCCGCGGAACCGCAGCGCGACTCGTTCGACGATCGCTTCGATGCCGCGTTGAGGGACGCAGACGCGGCCCTCGACGAAGAGTCGTGCGACGGCGAGGCCCTCGAGCCCGACGAGCCAATGTATGCGGTAGTCGAGCCAGAGATCGACGCGGCCGCGCAAGCAGCGCGCGCGCACGCGATCGTCGCGTCGCTGTCCCAGAGGGGGCGTTTCACTTCGGAGCCGCACTTCGACGTCGGGGATGTGGCGAGCGTGAGCCGCGACTCAGGCGAAGGTGCTGGCTCCGAGCTCGGCGAACCGGAGGACGCGCTCGCAGAAGCCGCGGACGACGCCGCCACCGTCATGTTCGCGGGCGACAGCGAAGCAGCATCCGCATCGAGCTCGCCGGAGGACGTACATGCCGACGCGAGCCCATCGCCCTCTCCGGCGGCCATCGAGGCGCCGCCTGCGGAAGAGTCGGTGCGCGATTGGTTTCGTCAGCGCACGGCCGGGCTCAAGCCCGCGGCTCAGGGCACCTTCGAGCGTACGCCACTCTTGCACCTCTTGGTCTACGCGCTCGACCAGCGACTCACGGGCACGACGGTCTTTCTGACCCACGACGGCAACATCGCGCTCATCTATTTCGAAGGAGGCGCCCCGGCCAAGGTGCGCACGAGCGAGCTCGTGAGCCCGCTCGGGCAGGTGCTCATCGAATTGGGCGCGCTCGATTCAGCCACGACGGAGCAAACCCTGAAGGCCGCGATGAGCTCGCGGCGACTCCACGGCGAGCTGCTCACGAGCCACGGGCTCGTTCGCGGCGACATGCTGGTGGCCGCGCTGCGGTGGCAAGTCGTCCGCAAGATTGAGCATCTGCTGACGTTGCCGAAGAGCACGCGCTACGCGTATTTTCCCGGGCAGAACCTCCTGGATGGCTACGGCGGCGCGGACCTCGTGCCCGTCGAGCCGCTCGCGCTCGTCATGAGCGGGTGCCGCCGGGCGGGCATCACGGAGCTCGCCCTCGCGACGCTCGAGGACCTCGAGGACGCCCCGCTCGGCATCCACCCAGCGGCCGAGCTCGAGCGGCTTGGGTGCGAACCGCACGAGCGGGCCATCATCGACCTCATTCGCGAGCGCGGCTTGTCCTTCCCGGCCCTGGTCGCCTCAGCGCTCGCGCCTGCACCAAGCGTCAAGGTCGCGGTGTACGCGCTCGTCATTCTGCGGGTGATCTACATCGACACCGACGCGAAGCCGCCCGTCGGGTGCGCGAACGCTCCCCATGCGCCGCTCGAGCCGCCGCGTGACCGCGCCCCGAGCAACGTGACGACGCCGACGCGTGGCGCAGTGCCGCAGCGCACCGCGAAGCCACCGCACGGACAGCCCGCACCGGCGGCGCCAACGCCATCAGCGCCACAAGCGACGCCACTAACGGCGGCGTCAGCGCCGGGGAGGGGCCCCGCACCGCCGCGCCCATCCGGCGCTGGAGCTGCGAGCCCGCCGGTGCCTGCTGCACCCGCCGCACCGGCAGAAGAGCCCGCGCCGCCATCGTCACGTCGCGGCGCAGCGGCTCCAGCCCAGCAGCGCGAGACCATCGAGGCTCGGTTCCTCGAGCTCGAGCAGCTCACCTATTTTCAGCTCCTCGGCATCGACGCCCAGACGGTGACGTCCGCGGTGCAGGGAGTCTACTTCGCACAGGCAAAGCTGTGGCACCCCGACCGCCTCTCTCCCGAGCTCCACGATCTTCGACCGAAGGTCGCCCGGATTTTTGCGCGCCTCACCGAGGCCTTCCAGACGCTCTCGGATCCGCATCGCCGCCAGGCCTACGTCGAGTCGCTCGCGGTCGGTGGCGGGCAGCGCGAGCTCCTCGACCGCGCCGTCGACTCCGCCATCCTCTTCCAGAAGGCCGAGGTGCTCTTCAAGAAGGGCATGGCACAGCAGGCCGAGACGATGATGGCGCAGGCCGTCGACGCAGATCCCCAGCCCGAATACCTCTCGCTCCTCGCGTGGATCCAGTCGCAGCGCATCTCGTTCCCCGCCCCGGCGGATAAGCAAACGAGCCCCCTGCTGAACGCGCAAATCGCGATGCTCGATCGCGCGATCACCGCGGCGCCGAGCTACGAACGCGCCATCTACTATCGCGCCGAGCTCCACAAGCGCGCCGGGTTTCACGACAAGGCGTTTCGCGACTACAAGAAGACCGTCGAGCTCAATCCGCGCAACATCGACGCCGCTCGCGAGCTTCGCATCTACGAAAAGCGCCGTGACAAGGGACAGCCCGGCCTGTTCGGCAGACTGTTCAAGAAGGGCGAGTGACGAGCGCGAAGAAGCCTCCCGGGCTCGGGGGCGCGCGTGCCCCGAATCCATCGAAGCAAGCTGCACGGCCCGCTCGCCGTTCCGTTCCGCCCTCGAGCCTCCTCGCGCCGTCCGAGCTCGATCACGTGCTCATCCGCGGCGCACGCGAGCACAACCTCCAGAGCGTCGACGTCACGATCCCGAAGCGCAAGCTCGTCGTGTTGACCGGCGTGTCCGGCTCCGGAAAGTCGAGCCTCGCGTTCGACACGCTCTACGCGGAGGGCCAACG
>SYFR01000416.1 GCA_005800325.1 Myxococcales bacterium
ACCAGTTCCAGTTCCACCGCGCGCTGTGCCGCGCCGCCGGCCACGAGGGCCCCCTTCACACGTGCTCGATCTTCGAGAGCAAGGCGGCGGGCGACAAGCTGAAGGCGCTCTTGGCCCTCGGCGCCGAGAAGCCGTGGCAAGAGGCGCTCGCGGCCATGAGCGGAGAGAGCGGGGCGGACGCCAACGCCCTGCTCGAGTACTTCGCTCCGCTGCGCGGATGGCTGAAAAACGAGGTCGCCGGCGAGACCTGCGGCTGGTAAGGAAGGGCGCGATGAAGCTCCCCGATCCTGGTCTCTACCGCACGCACAAGCCCTACCCCGGTCACGAGAGCGCGATCCCGCAGGGCGCGCTGGTTTACATCGGCACGCCCAAGAATGGCGGGCTCCCCTTCGTCGTGCGCCCGGGCCAGAACCGCCACAATCGCTGGTTCTGGGGCGAGCCGACGGTGCCGCTGCGCGCCACGAGCTGGTCGGATGGGCTGCTCAAGCTGCCGACCGAGGGCTTTTATACGCTGCCGCGGGAGGTCAAGTTCGACGGCGGCGGCCGCTGGCTCGAGCACGCGATCGTGCAGCTCGGCTACAACGAAGAGGGCCGCGGCATCATCTTCGTGGCCGAGCAGCACGAGGGTGAGGAGCGCAACGTGCTGACCTTTAGCGACCGCGGCCGCATCGTCGAAGACGAGCTCTTGTTCAAGCTGCGCTGGGCGCCCATTCTTCCGGTGTCGCCGGCGGGCGACGCGTAGCATGGAGCAACAGCCTGCTAGCCCGCGCCGCTGCTGAACGAGCGACTCGCGGGCACCTAGCAGCATCGCAGCGACCAGGGCAACGACGGAGATGGGCCCTTATCGGCGCAGTCGCGCTAGACGACGCCGAGCTTGGCGAGGAGCCCGAGCAGCGCGAGCGTGACGGCGAACGCGATGGCGCCGGAGGCGACGGGCGAGCCGCGCTTCGGACGTGAGCTCGGTCGCGTTGCCCCGCGCGACGACGGAGGCTCAGGGTCTCTCAGCGATTGCGGGGGCGCCGAGTCTCGAGGCACTGGTGGCGGCGGGGCCGAGTCTCGAGGCGCTGATGGCGGCGGGGCCGCGTCGCGGGCGCGACGCACGTTCGTCCAGCCGTCGGCCTCGGCGAGGCGCCCGGCCTGGCTGTCGCGGATGGCGGTGAGGACGACGGCCGGTCCGCGATCGAGGGCCGCGAGCACGCGCTCTCGTGCGCGCCGCCGGGCGAGCTTCTGCTCGGCGAAATGCTCGCTCAACCAGCCGCCGAGCTCTCCCGAAGTCACGGCCTGCTCGGTGTTCTCGAGGTAACGCGCGAGGACGAGGCGCAGCGATGCGGCCGACGGAAAGCGATCCTCGGGCTCGACCGCGAGCGCGCGGCTCACGATCGCGAAGAGGACCTCTTCTTCGGGCAGCCCGCGTGGCGCAAGCTTCGGCGTCTCGGCGCGGCGCGACAGCTCGATGAGCGACTCGCCCTCGCGCGCGCGGTACATGCGCCGGCCCTGAAGGAGCTCCCAGGCGAGGATCCCGGCCGAGAAGACGTCGCTGCGCACATCGAGCACGTCCCCGCGCGCTTGCTCCGGGCTCATGTAGCTGGCCTTGCCCTCGATCGTCTCGGCGGGCACGGCGGCGACGTTGAGCGCGCTCGCAATCCCGAAGTCGCACAGCTTCACCTGGCCGTCGAAGGCGAGCAGCACGTTCGACGGCGAGACGTCGCGATGGATGACGCCGGCGACGGTCTCGTCCTCGCTCACGAAGCCATGTGCAAACGCGAGGGCCTTCAGCACCTCGCACAGGATGTGCAATCGATAGCGCACCGGCAGGTCGAGCTTTCGCTTCGTGCACTGGCCGAGCAGCTCCCGGAGATCGATGCCCTCGACATAGTCCATCGCCAGGAACAGCTGGCCGTCCTCTTCTTCGATGCCGAGCACGTGCGCCACGTTCGGGTGCACGAGGCGCGAGGCGATGGTGGCCTCGTCGCGCAGCATGCGAAGGAAGCGCGGCTCGAGCGCAAGCTCGGGCAAGAGCTCCTTGATGACGACGAGCCTTGGCCCCGCCTCCTCGTCGCGCGAGCGCGCGAGGTAGATGTCGGCCATTCCGCCGCGACCCACGTGGTCGAAGAGCGTGAAGCGCCCGAGCCGACAGGGTAGGCTGCGCACGCGCTGGCTGTCGCAGATAGGGCTTGGCCGGTCAAGTTTTGTTGGAGACGCGAGAATGACCGCCGAGCCCACCCGAGAGTCCCCGCTGCTCCGGCGGTTGCCGCCGCTCGGCGAGCGCCTCACCGATCCGGGTGAGCTGCTCTCGCGCTTTCTCGACTACGCGAGCGAGCGCGGTCTCTCGCTCTACCCCGCACAGGAAGAGGCGCTGCTCGAGCTCTGCGCCGGCAACAACGTCATCCTCGCCACGCCGACCGGCTCGGGCAAATCGCTTGTCGCCGAGGCGCTGCACTACCTCGCGATGGCTCGCGACGCGCGCTCGGTCTACACGAGCCCGATCAAGGCGCTCGTCAACGAGAAGTTCTTC
>SYFR01000417.1 GCA_005800325.1 Myxococcales bacterium
GGCCCCGTGACGAGCACCATCCCCCACGGCTGGCCGATCGCCCACTTGAAGTCGTCGAGCGGCTTCTGATCGAACCCGAGCTTGGTCATGTCGACCTGCAGGTTCGCCTTGTCGAGCAGGCGCAGGACGATCTTCTCGCCGTACTGGCACGGCAGGACGCTCACGCGAAAATCCATCTCGCGGCCCTTGCCGAGCTTGAGCTTGATGCGCCCGTCTTGCGGCAGCCGACGCTCGGAGATGTCGAGCGAGCTCATGATCTTGAGCCGGCTGACGAGCGAGTTCTTCAGCTTCATCGGCGGCTCCATCTCGGGGATGAGCACGCCGTCGATCCGATAGCGGACGCGGACCTTTTTTTCGTAGGGCTCGACGTGGATGTCGCTCGCGCCCTTCTGGATCGCGTTGAGGAGGATGGCGTTCACGAGGCGCACGACCGGCGCGCCCTCGGCCTCCTTCTCGAGCTCGCCCGCGTTGAGCTCCTCGGCCTCCACCGCGAACTGGATGTCGTCGTCGTCGAACTCCGCGAGCATCGCGTCGTAGCTCGCGGGCGCGGCGGCGTAGATCTTCTCGAGCGCCTCCATGATGGCGTTCTCGGCGGCGACGACCACCTCGACGTTGAAGCCCGTGAGGAACTTGATGTCGTCGATGGCGTTCAGGTTCGTCGGATCGGCCATCGCGATGACGACGGACGCACCGTTGCGCGCCACCGGGATGATGGTGTGCCGCTCGCAGACCTCGCGCGTGACGACCTTCGCGAGCTCCTTGTCGAGCTCGGTGTTCGCTAGGTCGATCGCCGGCAGGCGGTACTGCGACGAGAGAAAGTTTGTGATCTCTCCGTCGGAGATGAAGCCGAGCTTCGCGAGCGCAAAGCCGAGCTTATTGCCGCTCTTGCGCTGTTCTTCTTGGGCGTGTCGAAGCTGCTGCAGGCTGATCAGCTTCTCGCGGACGAGCAGTTCACCGAGGCGACCGGTCATATTTGGGTGAGGATATTTTCCCCTCGCCCTCGAGAAGTCAAGGCGGCCGTCCCGCGCGCCTCGGGCCGCGCTCCTCTCGTTACAGGATCCCCGCGGTCTTCTCGGGCACGCAGACGCCGAGCGAACAGAGCGCGAGGTCAAAGTCCGGCGCCGAGCAGCTCACCTGGGCGGCGCAGAAGTCGTCGTACGCGCACGCCCGGTAGCACGAACTGCCCTCGCCCACGGTGTCGGTGAAGCCGAGGCAGCTCCACGCGCTCGTGAGCCACAGCGCCTCTCTCTGGCTCATGTCGAAGAGGCACACCTCGCGCTTCTCCTTCGGATCGAAGACCACGAGGGGGCAGCCGCCCTGGCGTTCGCGCTGCACCTTGTCGGTGGTGTTGAAGAGGTAGCCGTAGTCGCAGGCGTTGGTGCGGCCGCTCGCGCGCTCGACCCGCGACGCGAGCTTCGGCTCGCTGAGGGCGTCGCGCTGCACCGTGCGCATCATCGTGAGCATGCGCTGGTTCCCGTCCTTTTCGGACGCCCCGCTGCGGAGGGCCTCGACGATGCCTTGCATGCGCTGGTCAGCCACGGCGTCGGCGGCGTCGACTCGGCCATAGCCCAAGCGAAGGTACCGGCGCGGCGTGTCCTTGTTGCAGCGGCGAAGGTGCTCCCACAAGTCGGCGCTGACGACCGGCGGTCGCTTCGCGAACGGCTCGCGACACGCGCCGATGGCACCCGGCGGCGCGATCCCCGAGGCGATGTCGCTCGGCTGGCCGGGGCCTTCGTCGGGAAACTGCGTGGCCGGACAGCCCGAGAGCCACGCAGCGATCAGACCGCACAAGCCGAGCGCCCGCGCGGTGCCGACTCGATTGGTGGGCGCGGATTTGCCAGGCGAAGAGGCGCGCGACGTTGCCGACGCGGGGGGAAGGACGCGAGCGTTCACGCCGGAATTGTCGCATGCTCCGCGCGGGCGAACCAAAAACGTGGGGAGTCGGCTACGGAGCCACGAGGATCCGCGCGCTTCGCGGCGCGAGCGTCAGCTGCGGCCCCTCGACCGTCGCGCCGCTCAACAAGTCCTGGCTCTTGGCCGGCATGCCGTCGACGGCGCCGGCGACGTCCGCGCGGTTCAGCGCCACGAACACCGTCTCGTCGCCGTCGCTCATCGCGTAGGCGTAGGTGTCGTTCGTCACGGCGAGCGTCGTGCGCGTGCCCTTCCATAGCGCCGGATGATCGCGGCGAATGGCGCCGAGCTTCCCGACCTGCGTCTTGAGCCACGCTTGATGAGCGCTGACGCCGCTCCACTGCATGAAGCGGCGGTTGTCGGGATCGCCCGCGCCCGGCATCCCGAGCTCGTCGCCGTAGTAAATGAGCGGCACGCCCTGGGTCGTGAAGAGCAGCGTGAAGGCGACCGCGACCCGCTCGAACGGCGCCGCGTAGTCCGGCAGCCCGGGCGGCGCGCCCCAGGGGTCGCCGTTGTCCCACGCGCCCCACGGCTGATCCTCGGCCGTGTGAATGACGCGCAGGATGTCGTGGTTGCCGATGAAGGTGCTCATGACCCCGGGGTAATACGCGTCGTTCGACGCGAGGAAGGCGTCGAGCTCGTGCATCGAGCCCTGGCGGCGCAGCACCTTCTCGACCAGCACCGAGCGCAGCGGGAAATCGAACTGCCCGTCGAGCCGGTCCTCTCCGACGTACGCCTTGATGACGTCGCGGTTGCCGGACTCGAACGTCTCGCCGACCATGTAGAAGTGCTCCCCCGTCTCGGGCTCGAGCTCCGCGCGCACGCGCTTGCGTAAGTCGAGCAGCCACTGTGTCTCGATGTGCTTGACC
>SYFR01000418.1 GCA_005800325.1 Myxococcales bacterium
GAAGAACGGCTCGAAGATCCGATCGCGCGCGCTCGCGGAGATCCCGCCGCCGTTGTCCTCGACGGCGAGCGCAACGCCGAGAGCGGTCTCGGTCGCCGTCACCGAGATCGTGCCACCGCTCGCGGGCACGACGTCGGCCGCGTTGATGAGCAAGTTCACGAGCACCTGCTCGAGCTGATCCGCGCCGATGGCGACCGCCGGCAGCGACGCGGGCACGCTCACCGAGAGCTCCACGTCGCGAAAGGACGACTGCGGCCGCAGCAGCTGCGCGACGTGCTCGACGGCGTCGCACACCGAGCTCGGCCCCTGGGCGGCGTCGCGAGCTCCCGCGCCTTGCCCTTGGGCGAGCGCACCCGCGCGGTCCGGCCGCGCGAAGCTGAGCAGATCGCGCAGCACGCGGCTGATTCGCTCGGTCTCGCGCTTCATGCGCACCACGAACTCGCGCTCTTCGTCGTCGAGGTGCTCGCTCGATTCGAGCAGCTCTTGCATCGACAAGATCGCCGCGATGGGGTTGCCGATCTCGTGAGCGAGGCCCGCCGCGAGCCTCCCCACGCTCGCGAGCTTCTCGCTGCGCACGACCGACGCCTCGGCGCGCGCAAGCTCCGTCGTCCTCGTGCCGAGCTCGTGCAAGCTCGCACGCAGCGCCTCCTCTTCGGTGCGCAGCTTCTTCGTCATGGTGTCGAAGGCGCGGCCCAGCTCGGCGAGCTCGCGGTTCGAGGTCTCGGGGACGTTGAGCGCGCGCGCACCGTCGGCCACGCGCTGCGCGGCGCTCGCGAGGCGGGCGACGGGGCCGACGACGATGCGCGTCAACGCGAAGTATGAGAGCGCGAGCAAGACGAGGCCGAGCAGCGCCATGTAGAGCGCGACGAGGCGCACGACCGGTCCCGCACGACTCGACGTGGGGTCGGTGTCGAGGAGCGTGGCGACGGTGCTGCGCGCGGCGAAGACGACGACGACGAGGCCCGGGCCGCGCGCCGTCGTCACGGCCATCACGGTGTCGTGTGCGGGCGTCACGGCGCGGGGCAGATGCCCTCGATCGCGCTCGTCGCCGACCGCGGCCTCGAGCGTGCCAGCGCGATCGTAGAGCGCGACCGCCGCGACCCCGTCGCCGAGCTGCGCCGTCAACATCGCCTCGAGCCGAGCGGCGTCCCGGCCGGCCCGCGCCTCGCCGACGTGCCCCGCGATCGCGCGGCCGAGGGCCCTCGCGTGCCGCTCCCGCTCTTGCGCCGTGTGAGCGCGCGTGAGGCCGTCGACCGCGACGTAGAGCGGCGCGAGCGCGAGCAAGAGGAGCGCGCCGAGGACGACCGAGAGCTGCGCGCGGATCCCGAGGCGCACAGCTAAGTCAACACCCGATCTCCCGCGGGCGCTACTCGCGGTCGCGCCTCGCGTGCGATCGCTCGTGGATGACACCCGGCCGTGCCTCCCCGCGCCTCCTCGCCCCGCGTGTTCCGGATTTGGCCCCCGCGACGGCGCTCTGATAGCGCACCGGTCTGTTCATGGACCCGCGCCCCGAGCCGCTCGTGCCTACCTTCGTTGCGCTGCGACGCGCGACGCGCCGCGCCTCGCCGCTCTTCGCGGTGCTGGCCGCGGCGCTCGTGGTGGTGCTCTTGGCGGCGCGACCGCTCGGCGGCATCGGCTTCGCGTTCGAGGCGCTCGCGATCGCGGGCATGCTCGGCGCCCGCATTCATCGCCGCATGGGCGCGGTCGACCAGCACGCGCGGCGCGACACGGAGCTCGGCGTGTGGCTCGTGCTCGGCGCCTTCGCGGTCGTCGTCCATGTGGACGGGCGGCTCGGCGGCGACCACTACCCGCTCGTCTATGTCGCGGTCGGCGTCCTCTCCGCGTTCGCGCACCCGCTCGCCTCGGCCCTCGTGGTCGCCGTCGCCGCGCTCTTCGAGGCGCTCTTGCAGGCCGCGGCGTTCGGCGGGCTCGCGGGCGTTGAGCTCGCACGCCACGCGTTCTTCATGGCCGTGATCGCCACCGTGAACGTGATGTCGCTGCGCCTGGAAATCGCGCGGCTCCGTCGCGTGTCGCGCAGCCAGCTCGACGCCGAGCGCGACACGATGCGCGAAGAGGCGCGTCACTACCGCCTCTTTCTGCCGACCTCGCCCGAGGACGGCAAGACGAAGGACGACGACCGGCTCATCCGCTCGGGGATCGAGGAGATTGAGCTGTCGGTGCTCTTCGCGCTGCGGCTCCTGCGTCAGAGCCTCGGCACGCACACGGCGATGCTCTTGTGGCTCAACGAGCGCGGCAACAAGCTGCGCATCAGCGAGCTCGTCTCCGACGCGAGCGACGAAGAGCTCGCCGAGGGGCCGTTCTCTACCGCCGACGGGATCTTCGGCATGGTGCTCTCGCAGCGCGCGCCCGTGAGCATGGGCCAGCTGAAATCGAGCTACCCGCTGCCCTACTATCAGGACACGAGCGCCATCTCGGCGGTCTGCGCCGTGCCCGTGTTTCAGCACGGGGTCGTGCGCGGCGTGCTCGTCGTCGACCGAGCCACCGGCGGGCCGTTCGCCAGCGAGGCGGAGGAGCTGTGCGAGCAGGCGGCGCGGTTCTGCGCGCGCGCGGTCGAGAACGAGCGGGTGTTCGTGCAGCTCGAGCGCACGCGCCTCGAGCAGGGCAAGCTCTACCGCGCGGCCGAGCGCCTCGGCGCGGCCATGACCGAGCAAGAGGTGGTCGAGGCGGGTGTGTCGTGCGCGAGCGAGATCGCCGCCGTGGACTTCGCGGCCCTCACCGCCTTCTTGCCGAGCGACGGGGCGCACGTCATCTGTGCCGTGCGCGGCGCCGACGCGGCAGACTTCGAGGCCAAGCGCTTCGACGACACGACCGGCCTCTGCGCCATGGCGCTTCGCAACCGCCACGTGTTGCCGTATCGCGGACACTACGATCCGGGCCATCAGGTCGTCTTCTCGAAGGAGCTCGCGCCGCCGACGATGCCGAGCCTCCTGGTGCTGCCGCTCGTGGTGCACGACGAGCCGCTCGGGACGCTGGTGCTCGGCTCGCGGCGCCCGCATGCGTTCGACGACGCGGCGCGCGGCCTGCTCGAGGTCCTCGCCAGCCACCTCGCGGTGTCACTTGCCAACGCGCGCATGGTCAAGCGCCTCGAGGAGCAGGCCACGACCGACGGGCTCACGGGGCTGCTCAACAAGCGCGCGATGCTCGAGACCGCCGTGGCCAAGCTCGAGGCCGCGCGGCGCTTCGGTCGGCCGCTCAGCGTGCTCGTCTGCGACATCGACCTCTTCAAGCGGGTCAACGACACGCACGGGCACGACGTCGGCGACGTGGTGATCAAGGAGCTTGGTCACATTCACGCCCGCATCAAACGCACGACGGACTCGGTCGCGCGCTTCGGCGGCGAGGAGTTCGTCACCATCTGCGAGCAGACCGACGAGCAGGGCGCGCTGCTCCTGGCCGAGCGGATCCGCGAGGAGCTGCGGCGCACGAAGTTCAACGCCGGCGGCGGTCGCGAGGTCGGGTGCACCTGCTCGGTCGGGATCGCCACGTTCCCGGACGCGGGCCAGTCGTGGGAGGAGCTCTTCAAGGCCGCCGACGAGGCGCTCTACGCATCGAAGCGCGGCGGGCGCGACCGCGCCACGATCTGGTCGCCGCGCCTGCGGTCCGACGGAAACGCCGCGGCTTGACGCGCGCTCGCGGGGCGCGTCCCATCGCTCTACGATGAGCGCGAAGGACGGCGAAGAGAGCGAAGGCGCAGCGGGAGCAGGCACGGGCGCAGCGAGCGGGGTGTCGTCGCCGTTGCGCGCGGGGCTCGGCGTCTTGTGGGAAGCGGCGCGGCGCGCGAAAAACGAGGTCGCGCGCGAGGTGAGGGCGGTGCACATCGAGGAGGCCGTGCGCGAGGCGGCCGTCGAGCTGAAGCGCGAGATCGCGCGAGCCCACATCGGCGAGACGGTGAAGAGCGCCGCGGCCGAGCTCAAGCGCGAGGTGGCGAAGGCGACCATCGGCGAGACGGTGAAGAGCGCCGCGGCCGAGCTCAAGCGCACGAGCGAGCAGGTGTCGCGGGAGCTCGGCAGTTTCTTGCATGGACTCGAGCGGCACGGCGCCGAGTACTCGACCGCGCAGCCGGTGCCGCCCGCGCCACCCGCGCCAGCTGTGGCCGACTCGGCGGCCGTGGTCGCTCGTGAGGCGCAGCCCGTGGGCGAGCCGCAAGCCGAAGCCGCGCCGGCCGACCCGCAAGCCGCAGCCGCGCCGGCCGAGCCACAAGCCGCAGCCCCTCCCGCGGGCGAAGCGGGCGCGCCCGTGCCTCGGCGGATCCGCAGCGACGAAGAGTGAACCTGCGGGCGGCCTC
>SYFR01000419.1 GCA_005800325.1 Myxococcales bacterium
ACCGCGACCGGCGCGACGAGCAGCGAGTGCACGTCGAGCCTCGTGGCGGGCGAGCTCCCCGACGGTCTCACGAGCTGTGGAGACGCGACCATGCCGGCGACGGAGATCATCGCGACCGGCTTCAAGGTGAACCAGCTCGGCGCGGTCGCCGTCGCGGCGATCGACACCATCGGCAATATCGGCGTGCTGTCTGCCGTCGACTGCGCGACGCCCGAGCCGGTCGAGGACTTTTTCGACGCGTACCGCGACGCGGGCGGCCGGGCCGGCGATGGCTGCGCCTGCAGCATCGACGGTGCGCCAGAGGGCGACACGCGGAAGCTCGTCGTGCCGCTCGGTGCGCTCGCGCTCGCGCTCGTGCGACGTCGCCGACCCGTGAGGGCACGCGCCCGCGCCCGCGGCGAGGAGGTCGCGCGATGAAGGCTGCATCCCTGGCACCGGCCCTCGCCGCGCTCGCCGTCATGCTGGCGGCCCGGGGGGCGCTCGCCCACGAAGGGGACGTTCACCCGCCCGCGCCGGCCGAGCCCGCGGAGACAGGTGAGCTGCCGGCCGGCATCGAGATCCGCACCGCGGACGATGACGTCGCCGAGGTCGCGATCCCTGCTACGCCCGCCGCGTCGCCGAGCCCAGCCGTACGCACGCCCGGTGACGCGCCGCCGAGGGAAGCGGAGGGCGCGCTGCCCGAGCGGCCGAGCGAGCGGACCGAGGTCTTCGGCGACGAGGCCGTGAGCGAAGACGAGCTCGATCGCGTGCGACACTCCCTCCCCGAAGAGGATTGGCGGCGCTCCAACAACCGCACCGACGACCGCCGTGACGACATCCTCGACATCCAGCGCTTCTTGTTGGAGTTCAGGTTCGGCGCATATTTCCCCGAGGTCGACGACGAGTTCGAGGGCAAGGCGACGCCCTTCAAGGACTTCTTCGGCGACGCCGGCCAGGTGTATTTCGGTCTCGAGCTCGACTGGCTGCCGCTGCGGATCCCGTACGTCGGCCGCGTCGGCGCCGCCTACGGGTGGGGCTTCACGAAGGCCACCGGCAAGACGCGGCTCGTCTCGGATCCGAGCGCTGAGGCGGGGTCGGACACGGGCCTCACCATCATGCCGATGCACGCGTCGGCGGTGCTGCGGCTCGACGCGCTCCTCTACCACGGGCTCGTGCCGGTCGTGCCTTACGCGAAGCTCGGCGTGGGCCTCGCCGAGTGGCGCGCGACCGGCTCGAGCGGAACGAGCGAGCATGTCGACGCCGGCGGCGCCACGGTGACAGGCAACGGCATCACCACCGGGCTCCACGTCGCAGTCGGCGGGGCCCTCGCCCTGAACGCGCTCGACGCCGCGGCGGCGCGCTCGATGTATGCAGAGACTGGGATCCGCTACGCCTACGTCTGGGGCGAGTGGATGCGCGATCGGCTCGACGGGTTCGGCGCCGATGACGTGATGCTCGTGGGCACCTCGACGGGCGTCGCGGGTCTCGGGCTCGAGTGGTAGGCGACGCTGCGCGAAAGTTGGCACTCGAGGAGCGGGCGATCATAGTGCGCGCATGACGCGCTCTGCCGCCTTCGCCTTCGTGTGCCTGCTCGCCGCGTGCGCGAAAGAGCCGCTGCTCTCCCCCGATCTTCCCGGGCCCGGCGACGCCGAGCCGGCGCCGACCGCGACCGCCGAGGCGGCTGTCGTTTCCGAGGGCGCGATCGATCGCGCCGATCTCGAGAGCGTGCTGCGCGAAGGACCGGCGTGGCTCCTCGCGCGGATCCAGCTGGAGGAGGTTCTCGCCAACGAGAAATTCCAAGGCTGGCGGCTGCGCGAGCTGCCCATCGAGTGGAGCCGTGTCGATCTGCGCGCCGGCGACGTCGTGACGCGCATCAACACCCTGCCGGTCGAGTCGCCCACCGACTTCTGGTCCGCGTGGACGACGCTGAGCGTGGCGAGCGAAGTGAAGGTCGACTTTCTCCGCGACGGCGCCCCGAAAGAGGTGCGGATCCCGATCGCCGGCCAGGCGGATCCGGCTTCCGCTGCCAGGCTCGAGAAGGCCACGCCTCCCGCGCCCGCACCGCGCGACAAGCGCTTCGAGACCGTGACGATCGCCGGCGACGGCAGCGCGTACGGCCCGTAGCATCGCGCTCGCGTGAGCTCGCCAACCCGTCCCGAACGCGCCGACGAGCGAGTCCTCGCCGCGCTTCGCGCCACGCTCTCGCCGCTGACGGAGGCGCGCATGCTGCCGCGATAGCCAGCGCTTGGGCGCCTGCGTCGATGACAGCCGGCAGTTCGACAACCGCTATGTTGCCAAGTTGCCCGATGCGCTCGGAATGCAGCCGAAATCCGCCACCCAGTCGCCGCGCGCCCGCTTCACCGCTCTCGCCCATGCGGCGCAGCGCGAAGCGGGAATAGCGCCGGGCACCGACACCAGAAGCGGCTGGTGCACCAAGCTAGCCGCCGGAGCGACGGCGCAAGAGATCGCGCGTGAGGTTCTTCTGGTGCGCCTCGAGCGTGCCGCCGCCGATCTCGAGCAGCTTCGCGTCCCGGAGGAAGCGCTCGATCTTGAACTCGCTGCAGTAGCCCCAGCCGCCCAGCACCTGCATCGCGTTGTCGGCGACCTCTTTGCCGACCGGCGCCGCGAAGAGCTTGGCGGCGTCGGTGCCCACGCGGTTGTTGGTGTCCGGCCCGGAGTCGCGCGCCACGGTGTAGATGAGCGCGCGCGCCGCCTCGGTCTTGGCGAAGCTCTCGGCGACGTAGCGCTGGATTTGCCCGAAATCGCCGAGCGAACGACCGAAGGCGCGGCGCTCGCTCGCGTAGTTCGTCATCACGTCGAGGCAGCGGTCCGCGATGCCGAGGCTCATCGCCGCCAAGGTCAGCCGCTCGAGCTCGAGGTTGCGCATCATGTGCGCCGTGCCGCGGCCCTCTTCGCCGAGCAGGTTCGCGGCCGG
>SYFR01000420.1 GCA_005800325.1 Myxococcales bacterium
ATGAGCTGCATGAGCCCGCGCGCTCCGACGGGCGACGTGGCGAGCGGCTCGAACGCGCTCTCTTGGCGCATGACCGCGTGGACGAGCCCGTGCGGGACGAGGCGCTCGGTCTCCGCGCGCAGGACGAGCTCGCGCCACGGCCCCGGATACGCGCACTGCCACGCCCACCTTTGTCCGGCGCCCGGCTCGCGACGCAAGAGCTCGTAGCTCGCCCCGCGCGTGCCGATCTGATGGCGGCGTCGCGCCGGAGCAAGCTCGGCGTAGAGCGTGCAGAGCGCCTCGTTCTCACGGCCGGGATGAAGGCGCGCGACCTCGTCTTCCATCGCGCGAAGGCGCGCCTCCGCCGCCGCGTCGAGTCCGAGCGACGCGAGCAGCCGCGGCGCTTCGGGCAGGGTGACCACGAGGGGCCCGGGCGTCGCGTCATCGCGCGGCGCGATGAGGGGCGGGAGCTCGCCGCCGCCGAGCTCGACGAGCCGTGCGTGCGCACAGAGCGCGGCCCACGAGAGCGGCTGGGTGCGGACGACGTCGCGCCAGATCGCGGCGGCGCCCGCGCGGTCGCCGGCGCGCAGCGCCGCGAGGCCCTCGAGCTCCGCCAGCGTCGCGGCGTGGCTCGGGTCGTGCGCTCCCTTCTTGAGGAGGGCGAGCTCCTTCTTCGCCGACTTCGCCTGGCCCCCGCTCAAGAGCGCGAGGGCGCGCCCGTAGCTCGCGGAAGCGGCCTTCGGGCTCTTCTTGAAGCGACGCGCGAGCTGGCCGTGGGCCGCGGCGGCCTCGACGTAGCGCCCGGCTTGCAGCAAGAGCTCGGCGCGTCGCACGGCGGCTCGCTCGCCGTGAGCGCCGCCCGCCGCAGCGAGCGCCTGGTAGTGCGCGATCGCTTCATCGAGCCTTCCGCTGCTCGCGAGCGCGCGGGCCGCTTGGTAGCGAGCCTCGGCGGCGGCAGGCTTCGGTAGCTTCTTCGCGGCGCGCTCGAGCTCGGCGACCGCGCGGGCGGACTCGTGCGATTTTCGCAGCGCCCGCGCCCGCGCGAGCACCACCGCGTCGCGCTTCGCGGGGTGCGCCTTCGCGATGCCGTCGAGCTCCGCGAGCGTCGCGTCGAGCGTCGCGCGCGATGCATTCGCCTCGAGCATCGCGATGCGGTCGTCGACCGACATGGCTGCGCCGAGCCCCTCGAGCTCGGCCAAGAACTCCTTGCCGCGGCTCGGCTGCGCACGCAGCGCCCAGGTGAGCTCGGCGGCGGCGCCGTGCTTGTCGCCGGCCCGCTTCATGAGCTCGGCGCGAAAGACGCGCGCCTCTCGCTCGGCGTCTCTTCGCTTGGACTTCTGCGCCGCTCGCACCGCCTTGTCGCAGGCCATCCGCGCCTCGGCGTGCTTCTCTGCGCGCAGCATCGCCCGCGCGGCCGTCAGGATGTTCTCGGCGCGCTCGGACGCGAGCAAGATCGCGGCCGCCGCGTCGTACGGTCCCGTGACCGCGGCGGCGTGCGCCCAGTGCTCGCGGATCTCGTGCGCGAGCACCGGAAGCTCGGCCTCGAGCCCCGCGAGGGCGGCCACGGAGACGTCGGCGTGCCCCGAGTATCGCGCCGCCACGCCAAGCGCGAAGCGAAGCTCGGGACGCTTGCGTTCGGACTCCGGGAGCCGGGTGAGCTCGTCGTAGGCCGTCTGCCAGTCCGAGCGCCTCATGGCCGCGACGAAGCGCTCTGCGCCCGGCGGCAGGGCGTCCGCTGGAGCGGGCGCGCGCGCATGCCCGGCCGAACCCTCGCCGCCCGCCGTGGCGAGCTCCGCGGGCGTGTTGGCGTTGAGCGGCGAACCGCTCGAGGCCGACGTGCCGACGCCCCCGTTCTTGGCACCGCACGCGGCCGCGCAGGAGGAGACGAGCACCGCGATCGCGGCGACTCGGAACCCTCTCTTGAGCCGCGCGCGCGTCACCACGAATTTCTTATTCCGCGCGGCGCATCCTGGCAAATGAACCGCGGCGCATCCTGGCAAATGAACCGCGGCGCATCCTGGCAAATGAACCGCGTGCACCCGCTCGTACGGCCCGGGTCGCGGGCGAGCCGCGTGTCGCGAGCGCTACGTTCGCGCCCGTCCGCCTCGACCTCGGCTCACGCTCCCCCGATGAGACCGAGCTACTCGAGCGGAACGGCGACGAGCGAGATCTCCTTGCCCTGCACCTCGACCTTGAAGCGGAAGGGGCGGCCGTGCTTCTGCGTCATCTCGCGCTCGCTCGCCTTGATGCGCTGGCTGAATTGTGCAAATTTCACGTGCTCGACGGGATCGCCGATGCCGCGCTTTCCCTCGGTGTATTCGTCGTAGATGCGCTTGTAGTAGTCCTCCGGAGCTTCGTCCCGCAGCGCCGTGGCGTCGGCGACGTCGGAAGCGCCGAGCGTGACCATGCGCTCGTCGACGTGCAAGGCCGCGGTGAAGGCCGCCGCGCTCGGCGCGTGAGACGTTCGCCCCTCGGAGTCGGTGTCGTCTTCCCGCACTCCGAGCAGCTGATTCAACAGCGAGTTGAGGCGAAACACGAGCCCGCCGAGGACCTTGTGCTCGAGCTCGAAGCGAATGTCCGTCTCCCCGTTGATGATGGCGAGCAGCCCCTCTTCGACATCGCTGATCGGCTGGGAGATGTAGTTGTCGAGCAGCTGCGCGCCGACGACGGTGAGGATGAGCCCGATGAACAGGGCTCCGACGACGCCCCAGATCAAGGTCCCGAAGCTCGCGACCATGCGGCCCTGCGTGATCGCGAGAACGACCGCCTGCTTGCCGCCGCCATAGCCCGACAGCGCCAGCGCGGAGCCGTCGTACGTGTCGCTGAGCCCGGTGAGGCTGACTGCCTGTGCGGCGCCGAGGGCAGGCTTGCTCGACTCCAGCGACGCGAGCATTTCGTCGCTCACGGTGCTGCTGCGCGCCACGTCTTTCATCTTGTCGCGGGCGGGAACCGCGATGAGGAGCGCTCCCTTGCTCGTGGCGTCGCTCGCATGCTGCAAGCGCTCGTTGTTCAGGTTCGTCCCGACCGCGATGCCGCCGATGACCTTGCCGCCAGCGTCACGAATGGGGGCGTACGACGCGAGCATTTGCTCGGCCTTCTGCTCGTTGACCCACACGCTCGAGCCGCTGCTGCCGCTCTGGATGGTCGCGACCACTTCGGGGTAGCGCTCGCCGAGCTTATCGTCCCGCATGAGCTTCGAGCCGTTCCGGCCGAGGACCACACCCTTCGCGTCGAAGACGACGACGAGGGTCGGCTTGATCTTCGCGAACGCCTCGGCTCCCTTGGCGGCTTGATCGACGCCGTTGGCCACGGCGATCGCCTTCTCCGCTGCGCCGTCGGGGGTCGAAGCCTCGAAAGGCTCGCGTAGCTTCTCCGTCGCCGCCTGGGTATCGACCCAGCGCTCGATGCGAAGTCCCTCGACCTCGAGCTGCGCGACGGCCGCGGTGACCGCGCGCTGCGCTCCCTTGGTCGACAAGTCACCGAGCGCGAGCCGCATGAACGCGAACGAGAGCACGCTCACGATGAGGACCACGCCGCCGAAAATTCCGATGATCGTTTCGCGCATGAAGTGCCGCGCTCTTTCGAAGCAATTCGCTGAGGTTCACGGCGGGTAAATACCCGCCGGTGCCCGCTGGATCCCCACGCTTGGCGAGGAAGCCACGCTGCGGCCGGCGCACGTTACCACCATGAGCTGACGAGCGACAACAGGTCGACCGCCGCGTCCAGGGCCGGCGCGCGCTGCGACCGCGCCAGCTCGCCCCAGGCAGCCGAGCTCCCGGGGCCTCGAACACCATCCGACGCCGCGCGCTCTCGGGCGCTTCTCGGGCGCATCACGGGTTGTGCTCGGCCCCGACCCGAGTATAGTCGCGCGCGAAGCTGGCGCTCTCGCGTCCGGCCGTGGTGGTTGTAGCTCAGTGGTAGAGCACTGGATTGTGGTTCCAGTGGTCGCGGGTTCAAGCCCCGTCAGCCACCCCCCGCAGCGTTCGCTAGGAAGCTGGTGTTGAACGAAGCCGCTGCGCGGCGGGGTCGTGCTCGCTGGCGGCGTGTTGAGCCTGACGGCGTAGTGGCCGGGCCGCTCGTCGTGCCGTTCGTCGTGCCGTTCGTCGTCGCCGCGTGAAAGCGGCAGCCTCCTTGGTCTCGGTGTTTCCCGCACCGCCACCAAGGAGACTGCCAATGGGTCAGCTACGCGACGGAATGGTGCACGACCTCGAGCTCGCCGGCTACGTGCCGAAAACGCGGCTCAGCTACATCAACGCGATCCGTGAGTTCGCCGCGCACTTCCGACGGTCGCCGGGGCGCTCGAACGCCCCGAGTACCGCGTGTTTTTCACGGCGGTCCACGCGACGGGCCTGCGAGTGAGCGAGGCGTGCAAGCTCGAGACGCGCGACATCGACGCGGCTCGCGGCGTCATTCTCGTCCGGCACGCGAAGAGGCAGAAGGAGCGGTTCGCACGACCGGCGGCTTCGCGAGGTCGCAGATCTCGACTTTGCCGTCGTGCAGCCACGCAGCACGGCTGCCCGCGACGACGAGGTTCGCGCCATCGGTCTTCGGTTGAACGCGGTTGACTTCGGTTCTGGTCATCATCGCTTCGCCCCGTTCGGGGCTTGGGGTGGCGGATTCCGCCAGACGCGCCGTGCTTGCCGCGGCAGTCGGGGCGGTGTTCGCCGCCGCACGCTCATCGTTCCACCACGACTGGTGCACCGCACGAGACGCGGCGGCACCTCCGCGCGAGCCCCGCTGTCACCATGAGCGCGAGGAGGGTCCGCAGGCCGGCGCCGCGGTCCGCGCCTCGTGAGCTCGCGAGGCCGGCTGGCGACGCAACCGCGCAACCCCCGACGACGATCGCGCCGGGCTCGGCTGGCTCGCACTGCTGCTCGGCGTTGCAGCGGTAGCCGTCCGCGCAGTCCGCGCTCGAGTCACACCGCTCGTCGCACAGGCCACCCGTGCCGCAGCGATACGCGCCGCAGCTCTCCGCCTCGCAGCACAGCGCGTCGGTGCAGAAACCGCTCTTGCAGGACGGCGCATCGTCGCAGAGCGCCCCCATGTCGAGCCTCGGCTCGCACGCGCCGTCTTTGCACCACTCGCTCGCGGCGCAGTCAGCCTCGGTCGTGCACGCGGTGCGACACACATTGTCTTTGCAGAAGCCCGAGTCGCACGCGTCGTAGCTCGTGCATTCTTCCCCGTTCGGACGCTTCGGCTCGCACTTGCCCGCGTTGCACCAGACGCCCTCAGCCGTGCAGTCCGCCGCCGTCACGCAGGCGGTGAGGCACGCTACCTTGTCGGGATCGCAGCGGTAGTCGCCGCAGAGGGTCTTCGCCTTGACGCAGGTCCCGCCGCCGTCGCAGGTCGAGCTCTCGAACGACTTGCCCTCGTCGGTGCACAGCGCGTCCTTCGCGCACGCCGTCCCCATCACGGCGCTCGCGCGGCAGCTGGTCTCGCCCCCGCACAGCCCGTCCGCCTTGCACGACGCGGGGTAATTCGCGTCGGCCGCGCAGCGATCGCGCGGGTCGAAGTCGGCCTTCGCCGCGCCGCAGCTGCCGTCGCCGCCCGAGGCCTTCAGCGCCGCGGTGCACACCTCGCAGTCGGCGGCGCACTCCGCGTCGCAGCAGATCCCGGACGCGTCGCCCTCCTGCGTCCTCACGCAGTGGCCGCTCGTGCACTCGGCGTCCATGGTGCACTCTTTGGGCACACAGCCGAGTTTCATCGGGTACGCCTCGCACGCGCTCTTCCCGTCGCAGGAGCCATTCTGGCCGCAGCTCGCCGCGCCGTCGTCGGTGCATTCGGCGTCCGGATCCGCGCCGGCGGCGACGGGCTCGCAAGCGCCATCCTGGCCGAAGCCCTTCTTCGCGGCGGTGCAGGCGTCGCACAGCCCCTTGCACGGCTGGTCGCAGCAGACGCCATCCGCGCAGTGGCCGGAGATGCAGTCGCCGTCGAAGGTGCAGGTCCCATTGCCGGGGACGAAGTCGAAGATCTCGGCGGAAGCGAGTTCGACGGTGGCGTTTCCGTTCCAAGCCAGGCCCCCCGCGAGCAACGTCCGGCCGCTCGGGAGGCGAACCGCGCTAGCCCCGGCTCGCTTCTGATTCAGCGGGCCGAGCGGCGACCAGAGCTTCGTCGTCGGCTCCCATACGTCGGTGGCGTCCGTTTCACACGGGATGAGGCCGCTGACGCAGCCCCCCGCGCGGAGCACCTTGCCATTGCCAAGCAGCGTCACGGCGTGCCGAGGTCGATGGTTGGGGTCCGCGATCGGCGACCAGGAGTTGGTGAACGGGTCGAACAGGTTGGCTCCGAAAAGAACTTCGCCCGAGTTCAGCAGTTGCGGCTGTCCCGGCTTACCATTCGATTGGTTTAGCGCAAGACAGGCGCTCGAAGTCGGATCAAACAGGGTGTGTTGGGCATCCTGGTGCCTCGAGAATAGGACGCGACCGTCCTTCAGGGTCGTCGCGTGCGAAAAGGGTTTACCCGTACCGCACTTTGTCAACACGGACCACTGCTTCGAGTTGAAGTCGTAAGCATCAACGCTACCCGAGTACATGGTAACAAGCCTGTCGTCGCCGCTAACCCCTACGCTATAGATGAGGTATTGGTTAGGCCACTTGGGAAGCGCTTCCCATGACTTCGAGAAAGAGTCGTACGCGTAGCATTGCGGACCAAACCAATGGGTGCACCCTGCGGGATCGCCATTGGGGCGCAGGGTCATGCTCGCGCGACGTGCGATCGGAGGCCCTGCAACGCTCGCCCACACGCCGGCTGATTCATCGAATGATGTGATTCCATCGTAAAAGCCGCTATCATTCCCGGCACCGAGCACCTCTCCGCCAGCCGTCCGCAGGAGCCAGGCATCCACCACGGCGCTCGGCATGCTTCCCGTCGCCGTCCACGCCGGATCGACGAGCAGCGGATAGCCACTCTCGGGCAGCCTGATGGCCACCGTGCAGGCCGCGGCGCGCGGCGGGGTCGTCGGCCTTTCCCACGGCGCGCGCGAGTCGATGTC
>SYFR01000421.1 GCA_005800325.1 Myxococcales bacterium
GACGCCGGACCCAATGTGCTCTCGTTCGCGGCCTACGGGTTCCGCCTGTTCGATTTCGTGCCGCGCGGCGAGCCCATCCCGTTCGTGGCCATCGACGCGGGCGCGCTCGAGACCGCGGTTTTGTGCGGGTATTACCGCGCGGCGACGCCGGTCGAGGTCGGCATGGGCTGCGACCGCGTGGTCGAGCACACCCAGCCGCTCGTGCTCCACGGCTTCGGCGGCGAGGCGCTGCTCGGAGAGCTCGCCTACCGCGCGTACGCTCTCAGCGTGGCCTCGATGCACGCGGCCGACGTCCCGTATTGTCCAGGTCCCGGCGAGGCCCCGCTCCCGGGGATGGAAGCGCTGCTCTCCGACAGCCTCGAAGCGCAGACCAACGCGCGGCTGATGAAAGAGGCGCTGCGGCCGCTGCTCGAGAAGGTCGGCCCGTCGCCGATGCCGGACGCGCTGCACCTCTTCGCCAGGAACGGCAGCGTCGTCGAGGTCCCGGTGCTCATCGACCGTGGCGCGCTCGGCGATTACCTGCGGGGGCGACTCGACGCGGGCGCCGCGGCCATTCAGCAGGCGATCGATGCGGGCTTTCAGCAGATAACGAGGGCCGGCGCGCCGTACGCGGCGATGCGCGCCATGCTCGGCGGTCGGCTCGCGATGCACCCGTTCCTGCAAGAGCGGCTCGAGGCGCGGCTGCCGCCCGGCGTGCGCATCCACAAGTTCCGAGAGCCGGACGGCACGAACCTCGGTGCGCCGACCGTCAAGCTCGCGACCGCGCTCGGGATCCTCGAGCGCCGGCGTCGTCCGTTCGCGCCGACGGCCGTGCGCGACGAGCGCGCGGGCTTCGGCTACCGGGTCGGCCGCGCCAAGCAGGGCCGCTTCGTGACCGTGCTCGACGCGAGCTCGGGCTACGATGCCTGGCGCGAGTTCGGCCCGTGCACGCGGCCCGAGGTCACGGTCCTCTACGGTGAGCTCCACGTGACCCCCGACGGCGCGGCCGCGGATGATCCGGCGGTGCGCGCGCTCGTGTGCGATCTCGGGCACGACGCGGTCGGCTATCGCGTCTACTTGCGCGCGATCACCGGCACGCGGGTCGAGCTCTCGATCGGTCCTCCGGGCGGCCGCCCCGACGAGCACGCGCCGGTGTGGGGCCTCGATCTCACGAGCGGCGCCGCCTCCCGCGCGTAGTCACGTGGCCTCGGCGACTGGCGGAGAATTCTTCGATCGTGCGGCTCGCGCGCTATTCTCGCGGCGCCTTCCGGCGTAGGGACCTGACGTAGGGAGTCCGACGTCGGGAGACTGGCCTCGTGAGGCACGAATCGGAGCGGGCGGTAGAGAATTTCGATGGCACGTGAGCCGAGACAGAAGCAGCACAAGCGAAGTAGGCGCCGGCGCTGGCTCATCGCCTCCGGCATCGCGCTCGCGGCGTCGCTCGGCTTGTGGGTCGCGGTCCATCGCGTGCCCTGGCTCGGGGCGTCGATCGCCGACGGCCTCCGCTCCGCCTTCGGCCCGCGGTTCGTCGCGTGGCTCGAGGACACGGCGTATTCGGCTCAGGATCGCTTCGACCGCTGGCGCTACCGCGACGAGAAGCCGACCACTTATTGGGAGGCGCCGCCGCCCGCGGCTCCGCAGCCTGCGGCGAGCCCAACGCCCAGCGCGCCGAGCGAGCCCGCGTGGTCGCCGACCAACTTCGCTGCCCCGGTTGCGCAGATCGCGGCCGAGGGCGACGGCGTGTGGCTCGCGATCCCCGACGACGACGAGCCCGCTCGCGCGCCCAGCATGTGGAAGGCGCTCGTGCACCCCGATCCGCGGCGCGGCTTTGCGGCGCTCGCGGTCATCGCCATCGCGCGCGAGGCCTTCGACCTGCACCTCATGGAGGGCACGACCGAGCCCGACAGCCCGCGGGTCGCGCGCGACGGTCGCCGCGGAGTCGTGCCCGAGCCTCACCGCGAGCACCTGGTCGCCGCGTTCAACGGCGGCTTCAAGGCGACGCACGGCCAATACGGGATGCTGCTCGGCGGCGTCGAGTATCTGCCGCCGCGCGACTTTGCGTGCACCTTCGTGCATCGTCGCGACGGCAGCCTCGCCATCGGCACGTGGAGCGAGCTGAAGGCGACCAAGGACGCGATGCTCTACTACCGCCAGACGCCGCCGTGCCTCGTCGAGAAGGGCGCGGTGCACCAGGCGCTGCGGTACAACGAGTACGCCAAGGGCTGGGGCGCGACGGTCAGCGGGGACACCGTGATCCGGCGCAGCGCCATCGGCCTCTCCGAGGACGGCAAGACGATCTACTTCGGGATCGGCGACGCGATGACCGCGCAGTCGCTCGCCGTCGGCGTCAACGCGGCCGGCGCGCACGCGGTCGCCGAGCTCGACGTGAACTACTCGTACCCGCGTTTTCTCTTTTACAAGAAGACCGAGCCAGGCAAGCCCCCGCTCGCCACGAGCGCCATCATCCCGGGCATCGACTACCAGAAGGACCAGTACGTGACGCGCCCGTCGCCGCGCGACTTCTTCTATCTCACGCGCACTCGGGCCAAGAAGGCGGCGAGCGTACCGGCCGTCGGCGACGAAGCGGCGAAGCTCACCTCGCTCTGACGGCCTCGAGATGCCGCGGCGCTTGCACGCGCTCGCGTGTGCGTGCGAAATTGGCGCCGTCTCGAGCGAGAGGGAAGCAGCACCATGTCCAGCACGGATTTGAGCGTCGAAGTCAACGGCATGCGTTTTCCGAACCCGTTCGTGCTCGGCTCCGGGCCGCCCGGGACGAACGCGAAGGTGATCGCCAAGAGCTTCGACCTCGGCTGGGGCGGGTGCGTCATCAAGACGATCAGCCTCGACGCCAGCAAGGTGGTCAACACCGTGCCGCGCTACGGCAAGCTGAAGAGCCGAGAGTCGGGCGAGGTGATCGGCTTCGAGAACATCGAGCTCATCAGCGATCGACCCTTCAGCGTGTGGCTCGAAGAGCTCACCGAGCTGAAGAAGCGCTACCCGAATCAGAGGGTCATCGCGTCGATCATGGAGGAGTGCCGGCGCGAGGCGTGGCACGAGATCGTCGAGCGCACGCAGGCGACCGGAGTCGACGCCTTCGAGCTCAACCTCAGCTGCCCGCACGGCCTGCCCGAGCGGCGCATGGGCATGGCGATGGGTGAGAACCCCGAGATCGTCGAAGAGGTCGTCGGCTGGGTGAAAGAGGTCTCGAAGATCCCGGTGTGGGCGAAGATGACGCCCAACATCGGCAACCCCGTGCTGCCCGCGGCCGCTGCGCTGCGAGCCGGCGCCGACGGCATCGCCGCCATCAACACCATCTTGTCGATCATCGGCGTCGACCTCGACACGCTGCGCCCGATGCCGACGGTCGAGGCGCACACCGTGCCCGGCGGCTACTCGGGTCAGGCCGTGCGCCCCATCGCGCTGCGGCACGTCATGGAGATCGCGCGCTCGCATCCGGGCGTGGCGTTGAGCGGGATCGGCGGCATCGAGACGGGCTACGACGCGGTGCAGTTTCTCTTGATGGGCTGCCAGACCGTGCAGATTTGCACCGGCGCGATGCTGCGCGGCTACAAGATGATCGACGAGGTGAAGCGCGAGCTCGCCGAGTTCATGGGGCGCCACGGCTTCTCGCGCATCGAGGACTTCGTCGGCAAGAGCCTCGACGCCTTCTCGACGCACGCGGATCTGGTCGAGCGTCAGCGCCAGGTCAAGGCGGGCAATCAGGGCAAGACCAACCGCGACGCCGAGACCTGGAACGGCGAGATCGAAAAAGAGACGGCGGCCCTGGTCGCCGGCCGCTGAGGGGCAGAGCATCAACCTGCTGCGCACCGCACCGCATCGGTCGGGCTCCTCGCCGTACTCGGCGTACGACTGCGTCGCCCTCCCGCCCGGCGCGGCGCTCGCGACGGTTGCTGCTGTGCCCCTGAACCCTCGGGGGCCGACGTTCAGGGCAAATCCGTCGATGACGCTCAGGCGCGGCCGTGGACGAGGAGCTTCTCGCCGTCGCCGAAGAGCACGGTGAGCTTGCTGCCCTGGTGCAGCTCGGTGACGACGCCGTCGCCGTACTTCGCGTGCGTCACGAGCTGCGAGAGCCCGTAGGTTCCCGTCATGCGATAGGGCGCAAAGTCCGTGGTCGTGCGGCCCGCGATCGCCTGCTCCCAGGCCTTGCGAAGCGCCGTCGCCGACTTCGGCCGAGGCTCCTTCGCGGCGGCGGCCGAGGCCCTCGCCTTGCGCGGCTTGGGCGCGGCTTTGGCCGACTTGGGCTTATAAAAGTTGTGTTGCGTGTGGCAGGTGAGGCACTCGCAGCGCGCGATCTTCTCGCCCTCGACCGCGACGACGAGGTGATTCAGATCGAGCTTGCACTTGGTGCAATAGGCTTCGACTTCGGATCCTGCTTGGATGGTTTTCTTGGTCACGTGTCCTCGTCCTCGCTTGGTTCGGCGCGTGTGCCCGCGACGAAATCGCGGGCCTTCATTACCACGCGCGAGACCACTTGAGGGCGCGGCATTCGGCTCTTTCGTCGTGGCTCGGCTCCGGCCTCGGCCGATTCGCCCCCGAGCTTGCTGTCCTCGGCCCCGTCCTTCGCCCCTGGCGCGTCGGCGTGCTCTGCCGCGGCGTCCGGCTCGGCGGCGTCTTTCACCAGGGGATTCGGCACGAAACGGATCTGCGTGCTGATCTCGAAGCTGAGCTTGGTCAGCACGGCGGCGAGCTCGTCGGCGAAGCTCATGTGCTCGAGCACGTCGCGGATTTCCTTGGCCACGACGCGGTAGACGCCCTTCTTCGTGTCGTCGATCTGCTCGAAGAGGTACTGCGCGGCCTCCTTCGGCAGGCGAAAGTCGCCGAGGTGCTTTTTCAGCTCGCCCGGGCCTTCGGTCAAGGTCTCGACCCCCGACTCGACCGCCCGCTCGATCAGCCGGCGAAGCAGATCGGGCACGGCGCGCTCGAAGCGGCCCCGGCGATCCCGCTCGGGGGCCTCCTCCTCGGGGCGGCGCCCGGAGTCGTCCGTGCCGTCGCGTGCGTCGCTCATGATCAGGGCACCCGGGGTAGTCGCGCGGCCGGTGCACGTCAACGCGGTGGGACGGCTAAATTCGGCGGCGCGAGTCTAAACGCCTGCAGCGCGAACGCTCCCTCGCCAGCGGTGGCGCTCACCTCGACGGTGAGGGTGTCGTCCGCGTCGGTGCACAAGGCCCGATCTCCCGGGACCACCGCGACGCGGCCGTCGCTGTCGTCGGCGGCGAGGCGATGCTTGCGGCTCGAGCGCACGACCACGTCGAGATCTTCGACCGCGGCGGCGGCGACGGCGAACACGCGGTAGCACTCCCCGCGCTTGGCAGCGAAGGAGGTGCTCGCGGCGACGCCGCCGTCCGGGCTCACCTCGCCCGTGAGCGTGTCGCCGAGCCGGGACATCCCAGCGACAGGGCCGCACACGAGGCCGAGCCGCTCGACATCGCGCCGCGGCGCACCTGACGCGGCGAAGCCTTCGAGGCAGCTCGTGTGGATGGCGCCGTGACCGCGTGGCCTCGGCTCCTCGAGGCTCGCTTCGCCCTGGCTTCCGCGGGCGCTCGCATTCGCCGCCGCTCCGCTCGCTGGACTCGCCGGCTCGCTCACGTTCGCGCTCGGCAAGAAGGGGCGGCTCGCGTCCTGAGCGCTCGCGTCCGGAGCCGTTTGCCAGGGCCGCTTCTTCTCCGAGCATCCCGCGCTCGCGCAGGCGCACGCGAGGGCGAGGATGAAGGCGAGGTGGCGGGTGCCGCGGCGCGCCGTTGTCGAGTAGAGTGGCGCGCGCATGGACATCTTCGCGGAGCGGCGTGAGCGGGTGCTCGAGTCGATCGATGGCGCCGCCATCGTGCAAGCGGCCCCGATCGCCATTCGCAACAATGACGTCGAGCAGCCGTGGCGGCAAGACTCCGATCTTTACTACCTCACCGGCTGCGACGAGCCCGAGAGCGTGCTCGTCGTGACGAAGAGCCACGGGCAGCACCGCTCGGTGCTGTTTCTGCGGCCGCGCGATCCGGAGCGCGAGGTCTGGGACGGCGAGCGCGTCGGCGTGGAGGCGGCGCCCGCGCGTTTCGGCGTCGACGCGGCGTTCCCGATCGCGGAGCTGAAGAGGCGGCTGCCGGAGTATCTGAGCGGCGCGAGCGAGCTCGTGTACGAGCGCGGCAAGAGCGGCGAGCTCGACGCGATCGTGGAGCTTGCCATCACGTCTGCGCGCGCCCGCGGCCGAGCGACTAAACCGTGGCCTCGCACCGTGCGGCACCCCGACGCGGTGTGGCACGAGCACCGCCTCCGGAAGGACGACTCCGAGCGCGAGCTGATGCGGCGCGCCGCGGCGATCACGACCGACGCGCACCTCAATGCGATGAGAGCCACGCGCCCGGGCATGCACGAGTACGAGATCCACGCGCTCTTGTTCGAGGCGTTTCATCGCGGCGGGTGCGAGCGGCCGGCCTACGCGCCGATCGTCGGCTCGGGACCGAACGCCACCGTGCTGCACTACCGCGGCAATCGGCGACAGATGCACGACGGCGAGCTGCTGCTCATCGATGCCGGCTGCGAGCACGCCTACTACGCGTGCGACGTCACGCGGACCTTTCCGGTGAACGGGCGCTTCACGCCGCCGCAGCGCGCCGTCTACGAGGCGGTGCTCGCGGCGCAAGAGGCGGCCATCGGGGCGACGACGCCCGGCGCGACGATCGAGGAGCTCCACGCTGTGACCGTGCGCGCGCTGACCGAGGGGATGATCGGCGCGGGGCTCCTGTCGGGGAGCGTCGAGGAGGCCATCGAGACGGAGACCTACCGGCGCTATTA
>SYFR01000422.1 GCA_005800325.1 Myxococcales bacterium
CGCCGCCGCCGGTGCCGCCGGAGCCGCCCGTGAACTGGATCGTCCGCTTCGCTCCGCAACCCACGTTGCCCCGGCGATCGGTCGCGCACGGCTCGAGCCCGACGACCGAGCCCGCATTCCCGGCGATTTCTGCGCGAAACACGTCGCCACCCATGAAGCTCGCCGGCGTGTCGGCCGCGGCCCCGCCATCCTTCGTCACGCGCACGAACCCGAACACCTGCGGGCCGGACTCGGACACGACGCGGTCGGTGACGGCGAAGCGCAGCACGACCGACGACCCGCTAGCCTCGTCGCTGATTGGCTCGACCGCGACGACGCTCGGCGCACGATCGTCGACGGGCACCTCGGCCGTGCCCAGGTAGAGGCGCTCGCGCCGCGGGCTGCCCTCGCCCTGCCCCGTGACCGCGTCGATGCGCCCGTCGCCGTCGAGGTCGCCGAAGTCGATCCACAGCGTCGGATCGCCCGCCGGCGAGAACGAGCCCGGAACATGCGTGAACTTTCCGGTGCCGTCGTTCAAGAGCACGCGCTCTTCGTTCGAGAGCGACGGGACGACGGCATCGAAATCCCCGTCGAGATCGACGTCGACGCACACGACGCCGTTGTCGTCCGCGCCCGGATTTCCGGACACGCGCGCCGCGGTCTCGTCCGCGAACGTGCCATCCCCCGAATTGATGAGCAGCTGCTCGCCGTAGCCCGGACCGATGTTGTCGACCCACACGTCGAGATCGCCGTCGCCGTCGACGTCGCAGGCGCTCGGGTTGTAGTGGTAGCCGTCGGCGCCGCCAGCGAGCTTCGACGTGGCGTCGGAGAACGTGCCGTCGCCCTCGTTCTGCCAGAGGCTCGATTTGCCCGAGTGCGCGTTGATGAGCACGTCGACGTCAAAATCGCGATCGAAGTCGAGGAGCTCCACGTCATCGGGATCGCTGCCTTGTCCGCTCATCGGCAGTCCGGCCGTCGCGTCCGTGAATTTTCCGGCGCCGTCGTTCAGGTAGAGGAACGCGAGCGGAGAGTCGGGCGCGGCGTAACCTCCCGCGACGAACAGATCGAGATCGCCGTCGGAGTCGACGTCGACGGCGCGCGCCCCGCCGGAGTGAGACGCGGTGTTGGCCGGCAGCCTCGTCGTCGCCTCGTCGGCGAAGCCACCCTTGCCGTCGTTGATGAAGAGCTTGTCGGCGGTGCCGCCGGCGCTCGGCGCGTAGAGGTCCTGGTCCCCGTCGCCGTCGAGATCGCCGACGACCGCGACGCGCACCGGCCCGGTGAAAGACAGGGTCGGGTGCGGCGTGAACGTCGCCTTGCCGTCATTCATGAGCACGCGAAACGGCTCGGCGCCGGGCGGTGAGAAGAACCCGGTCGCGTTCGGGATCACGAGGTCGAGATCACCGTCGCCGTCGAGGTCGTCGAGCCGAAGGTAGTTGGTCCAGTCCGTGGTGTTGCCGAGCGGCGAGCCTGCGGCCTCGGCGAAGTACTGAGCTGCCGAGGCGTTGCCAGCGAGCGACACGAGCGCGAGCGTGATCCCCGCTCGAGCTGCCAGCGTGCGTGCCGCGGCTGCCACCGTTTCACAGCGCCGGCGAACGGGTTCGGGCGGCGTGGCGGCGTCCTTCTTCGGAGTACGGAGAGAGGGCGCGGGCGCGGAAGCGTCGTATGGCACGGCGGCGATTCTACGCTACGTTTCCCGAGCAGTTCCATCGCCGTCACCGCCCACGAACACGTCGTGCTTCGGACCCTCAATCGCCTCGGCCCCACCGCCGCCGCGGGCCTCCTCGCCGCCGCGCTCGCGGCCGGGTGTGCGCGCCCCGCCGCGGCCACGTTCGCCGGCTCGAGGTGGACCCCGCCCATCGTGGCGACCCCCGAGATCGCCGCGATCGAACGTGAGATGCTCGCGCTCTTGAACCGCGACCGCGGCGCACACGGGCTCCTTCCGCTCGGTTGGGACGCCGAGCTCGCGGACGTCGGCCGCGCGCACTCGCTCGACATGCGCGATCGCCGCTTCTTCGCGCACGAGTCGCCGGCGACCGGCGTGCTCGAGGACCGCCTGGATCGCGCCGGCGTGCTCGCCTACGAGATGCGCGAGAACCTGGCCATGGCCGGCGACATCGTGACGGCGCAGCAGAACCTCCTCGCGAGCCCTGGGCACCGCGCGAACATCCTCGCTGCGAGCGTGACCACCGTCGGCATCGGCGTCGTCTTCGGCGATCCTACCGGAGATCCGCGAGGCCTCACCGTGACGCAGGTGTTTGCCCGCCGCGCGAATCGCGAGACGCCCGAGGAAGCGGCATCGAAAGTGCGCCGAGCACTCGTCCTTGCCAGCGCCGGAGCGAACGCGCCGCTCGCCCAAAGTACGCTGCTCGACGCGCTCGCGTCGGCGCACGTCGCCGAGGTCCTAGACGGCTCGAGCGACTCGCTGGCACGCATCGGCGCCGCGATCACGAAGGAGCTCGGCAATGCCCGCAACCACGGGCTCCGCGGGCTCCGGCTGGTATCGCAGACGGTGTTCGAGGCGAGCGGATTCGAGGTTCCGGCCGACGCGCGCGAGCCGACGACGCGGCAGTTCGGCCTCGCGTCCCGCGCCGCAAGCGACGCTCGCGGCCGGCCGAAGATCCGCCTCTTGCTGTTGCTCGCGCGCTGACGCGCGGCGTGACGCACGGCGACTTCGCATTCTTGACTGCGCGCTCGCGGCTCTCCATCGGACCGCACAGCGCGCCGCAGTCAGACGTCGAGCTCTTCGCGCGAGGCGGTCGCCGCGCGCTCCATGATGAACCGGAAGCGCGCCTGCGGATCCTTGCCCATGAGCTGATTCAGCACGCGATCGGTCTCGATCTCCCCGTCGATGACGACGCGCAGCGCCCGGCGCCGCTCGGGATCGAGCGTCGTCGCCCGCAGATCCTCGGCCGGCATCTCGCCGAGGCCCTTGAAGCGCGAGATCTGCGGCTTCACGTTGCCCGGCAGCCGCGCGAGCACGCTGTCGCGCTCTTCTTCGTCGAGCGCCCAGTAGGTCTCTTTGCCCGCGTCGACGCGGTAGAGCGGCGGCTGCGAAATGTACACGTGCCCGCCACGGATGAGCCCCGGGAGGTGCCGATAGATGAACGTGAGCAGCAGCGTCGAGATGTGCTGCCCGTCGCTGTCGGCATCCATCAGGAGGAAGATGCGGCCGTAGCGGAGCTTCTTCGCGTCGTAGCTCTTGCCGAAGCCGCAGCCGAGCGCGACGACGAAGTCTTGCAGCTCCTTGTTCGCGAGCACCTTGGCGATGCTCGCCTGCTCGGAGTTGAGCACCTTGCCGCGCAGCGGGAGGATCGCCTGCGTGCGACGATCTCGCCCTTGCTTCGCGGAGCCCCCGGCGCTGTCGCCCTCCACGATGAAGAGCTCGCTCTCTTCCGGATCGGTCGAGCTGCAGTCGGACAGCTTGCCCGGCAGCGTGAGCCGGTGGCTCGTGGCCGTCTTGCGCATCACGCTCTGCTCGGCCTGCTTGCGCGCCGCTCGCGCCCGCGCCGCCAGGATCGCGCGGGCGACGATGGCCTCGCCGGAGCTTGGGTTCTCGAGCAGCCACTGCTCGAGCGCCGGGCGCACGACGCCCTCGACCGCGGGCCCCACCTCCGTGTTGTTGAGCCGGTCCTTCGTCTGCCCCTGAAATTGCGGCTCGGCGACGTAGACGCTGATGAGCCCGACGAAGCCCTCGCGGATGTCCTCGGTGCCGAGCGTGAGGCCCTTGACCGTGATGCCCTTCGCCTCGATGAAGGCTCGCACGGCCTTCACCGCGGCCGCGCTGAAGCCCTGCTCGTGCGTGCCGCCCGACTGCGTGCGAATGCCGTTCACGTACGAGCGCACGTAGCTGTCGAGCGAGTCGGTCCACTGGAGCGCGACCTCGACCCGCACGTCTCCTGAGCGCTGCATCACGAAGAGCTCTTTGTGAACGGGCGAGCGCTCGCGCTGGGCGACCAGCACCGGCAAGAAGTCCGCGATGCCGTTCGGGTGCTCGAAGTCGAACGACTGCTTCGAGGCCTGATCGACGAGCCGGATCTTGAGCCCCGCGTGCAGATACGACCGGGCCTCGAGGCGCTCGCGCACGAGCTCGAGATCGAACGCTTGCTCCTTGCCGAAGATCTGCGCGTCGGGGTGAAAGGAGATGCTCGTGCCGCGCTTGCGTGACGGGCCAACCTTCTTCAGCTTCGTCGTCGCAACGCCGCGCGAAAATTCCTGCGTGGACTCGAGGCCGTCACGCCACACCGTGGCCGTGAGCCGCTCGCTCAGCGCGTTGACGACGCTCGAGCCGACGCCATGCAGACCGCCCGAGACCTGGTAACCCTTCTTCTCGAATTTGCCGCCCGAGTGCAGCGTGCAGAGGATGAGCTCGAGCGCGGGCTTCTTGTATTTCGGGTGCATGTCGACCGGGATCCCGCGGCCGTCGTCGCTCACCGTCGCCCCGCGCCGCTCCGCGTCGAGCACCACCTCGATGTGGTGCGCGTGCCCGTTGATCGCCTCGTCGACTGCGTTGTCGACGATCTCCCACAAGAGGTGGGGATAGCCCTGCGCGTCGGTGCCGCCGATGGACATCGCCGGCCGCTTCCGCACGGGCTCGAGGCCCTCGAGCACCTCGATGGCGCTCGCCGTGTAGTCGTCTTTCGTGGCTACCATGCTCGACCCGCCCAACCCGCTCGGCCCGCGCGCCCGGTCCGCCGACCCGAGCGACGCCCGCTGCTCATCCCACACATCAGGAAGCGTCTCCCCCGGGGGTCTCGACCGCGCGCCACACGTAGCGCGAGAATCCCCCGCGCTTGACGAGCGCGTGCCCGCGACCGGCGCGCGTGCCCTCGATGCTGCGGAGCGTGATCGACCGCTCTTTGCCACCCGCGCTCTCGACCGAGATGGCGTCGAGGTCGCGCCACCCGAGCTCCGCCCCGAGCAGGCTCGCGCCTTGGTCGAGCTTGATCACCATGACGCCCTTGCCCGGGCCGCTCAACGTCGGGATCTCGTCCGCGAGGACGGCGATGGCGTGACCGTCGTCGGCGGCGCACATCACCCAGTCCGCCTCGGCGTGCGTGCCGAGGGCCATCACCGTGAGCACCTCGTCGCCGTCGTTCAGCCTGCAGAACTTGCGGCCGGCGCGCGTCGACGGCTCGGCGTGCGCGCGCAGCGAGAAGCGCGACCCGAGCCCACCCTTCGTGACGGCGATCGCAAACGGCGGCTGCGGCTCGACCACGCCCTCTTCGGCGGGCTTCACCTCGAGCACGCGCGGATCGAAGCTCATCATCGACACGATGCGCTCCCCGTCGCCGAGCTTGAACTGCTTCTGGATCGGATCGCCGTAGCCCGTCGCCTGCGGCACGTCGTCGATGCGGCACACGTAGCATGCGCCCTGGTTCGAGAAGAACGCGACCGAGGCGCGCGTCGAGCCAGCCACCGCGGCGAGCACCGCGTCGCCCTCGCGCATGCGCGTCTGGTGCACGTCCTTCACCTGACGAACGCGCTTCACCCAGCCGCTCTGGCAGAGGATGACGACCGCGTCCTCTTCCACGATGAACGCCTCTTCGCTGAACTCGGGCTCGTCGCTTCCGGTGACGATCTTCGTCGCGCGCCGCTGCGGGAAGCGACTACGGACCTCGAGCAGCTCGCTGCGGACGAGCGCCCAGCGCTTGGTCTCGCTGCCGAGCAGCTGCCGCAGCTTGTCGGCGTGCGCGCGCTTCTCGGTGAGCTCGCGCTCGATCGCGAGGATCTCGAGCCTCGCCAAGCGATAGAGCTTGAGCTCGAGGATCGCGTCGGTCTGCACCGCCGACAGCCCGAAGCGGCCGATGAGCTTTACCGCGGCGTCGGCCTTGCCGTCGCTCTTGCGGATGATGCGGATGGCCTCGTCGAGCCGATCGAAGATGAGCTCGAAGCCCTCGAGGATGTGGATGCGCTCGAGCAGCTTCCTGAGCTCGAACTCGAGCCTTTTGGTCACCGTCTCGAAGCGAAACTCGAGAAACTGCGACAGCGCCTCGTGCAGCCCCAGCCGCGCCGGGCGCAGACCACCGTCCTCGGCCGGCACGAGGCACGTGAGGTTCATCTGCACGTTCGTGAGCAGCGGCGTGTGCTTGTAGAGGTACGCCATCACGAGGTGCGGATCGGCGCCGTGCTTCAGCTCGAGCACCACGCGCGCCTCCTCGCTCGACTCGTCGCGCACATCGAGCAAGAGCGGGAGCTTCTTCTGCAGGATCGCATCGGCGATCTTCTCGACGACGGCGCGCCGCTCGACACCGTACGGGATCGAACGGATGACGATCTGGTCGTTCTGGCCGCGCCGGTCGTTCGGCTCGTGCACCCACTCGCCGCGGAGCTTCAGCGACCCCTGTCCGGTCTCGTACATCTCCTGCAGCTCTTTCTTCGTCGTGACG
>SYFR01000423.1 GCA_005800325.1 Myxococcales bacterium
AGTCGGGCGAGCCACCCGGTGGCCAGTCGCGGGAGCCGCCGGGTGGCCAGTCGCGGGAGCCGCCTCGTGGCCAGTCGCGGGAGCCGCCGGGTGGCCAGTCGCGGGAGCCGCCGGGTGGCCAGTCGCGGGAGCCGCCTCGTGGCCAGTCGCGGGAGCCGCCTCGTGGCCAGTCGGGCGGCCAGTCGGGCGAGTGGCGGCGTGGGCGGCGCGATCGGCGGTCGTCGCGCAGATGGCGAAGAGGATCTCCGCGGTCATGTGCGCGGTCGGCAGGCGCGGCGTGAAGCAGAGGACGCGCTCGTCCGGCTTGCGACCCGGCGTGATGTGCGCGCGGAGGCTGGCCCGCGCGAGGGCTGCGTCGCAGGGCGAGCCGGCGACGACGCGCACGAGGACCTCAGGCATCGCGATGCGCGCGCCGGTGCCGAGCGCGTAGGCGACGGCGACCTCGATCGCGGACAGACCGCGCAGCGAGAGGCGCGGCATGACGACGAGGCGCAGCTCGTCGGCGTCGACGGAGTCGGCGGGGATGCGGATCCGCGGGACGACACGCAGCTCGCTGCCGCCGGATCGCTTCCGCAGCGCGCGCACCAGCTTGCGAAAGAAGCGCGCGGGCTCCGTCGCGAGATCGGGCGGGAGCGCGCTGAGGCGCCCGGTGCCGAAGATGGCCAAGAGGAGCACGGCGTCGAGCGCGACCAGGATCGCGTGCGGCGGCGAGCGGCGGACGAGATAGGCCGCACCGAGCGCGAAGGGCACGAGGGCGCCGAGAAAGGCGAGCTTGCCCGCGCGCGTGGAGACATCGAGGATTGCGCCGCGCGGTCGTGGCGGCTCGACCAGGGCCTCGCGCTCGGTCACGGGCAACCAGCGACCCGGCCCGCGCAGCGACGTCGCCGGATCGAGGCGCGCAGCACCGTAGCTCGCGAGCATGGCCGCAAGGACGACGAGCACCGCGCCGAGGACGGGGCGGTCGACGACGAGCTCGAGCGCGAGCCCGAGGACGAACGCGACGGCGACGAGCGGCGCACGCACATAGACGGGCCACGGGACGGAGGCGGGGACGAGGGCGCGCGACTCGGCGGCAAGACGCCGCACCTCGCGGTCCTTGCCAAGCACGAGCGCGAGCACGAGGGCGAAGAGCACCCCGCCGAGCGCGAGCCCCGGGCGCGTGGCGAGGGGCAAGAGCTGCGTCGGGGAGCCGAAGCTTGGAGCCGCGGACGACGCAGCTTGCGACGCCTTGGGTGCGGGGGCGTCGAAGGCGCGACGATCGACGCGCACCGACCAGCGCGTGCGCTCGCCGGCGGAGGAGTACATCTCGAGCAGCTCGAGCTCGTCGGTGTCGCCGTTGCGACGGACCTCGGCGATGGCGCCTTGGTCGGGTCCGTCCGGCTCGGCTGCGCCGCCGTCGTGGCTGGCTCGCGGCGGTGTCGGCGCGGCGGGGACCACGAAGGTCGCGCGCGCGCCGCTGAAGCCGTCGGCGAAGAGGGGCCCGGCCCAGTCGATTTCGGCGAGCGCGCCGCGAGGACGCACGAGCCCGCGGGCGATGAAGTTCGTGCGGTAGCGCAGCACGAACACGTAGGTGCCGCGAAGCAGCCCCTTGTGATCGTCGATCGCGAGCGTGAGCGTCGCCGTGTCGCCACGCGCGCCGTCGGCGGTCACAGCGGGAACGGCGGGAACGGCGGGAACAGCGGGAACAGCGGGAACAGCGGGAACAGCGGGCGGTTCCGCGAGCCCGGCGTCCGGCACGAGGGTTGGCGCGAGCGTCGGCCCGAGGCTCGGCGCGGTCTCGAGCGGGCCTGCGCCACCCGGCGCGACGACGCGAAGCGGGATCGCGTCGACGAGCGAGCCAGACGCGACGCTCGACTCGGGGAGGACGTAGGCGCCCGCGAGCGGCACCGCGTCACCATCGACGCCGACGAGCTCGATGTGGCGCTGTCGCTCGTTGCCGTTCATGCGCAGCGTGAGGCGATGCTGGACGACCGCGGTGCCGGTTCGATCGAGCTCGATGCGCACCTCGTGACCCACGACGTGGTTGTCCGTCCACGTCGCGGCGCGAGCCGGTCGCAGGTACGCGAACGCCGCGAACAGCAGCGCGAGCGCGAAGAGGCGACGTACCACCGTGCCTCGGTCGCATGGCCCGCGAGCTCGGGCCAAGTTCCCCCGGGCGTACCTCTCCACATGCGCGATGAGCGTGCCGCCGACACAACGGCGCTCGCGCCGCGGCGATTGTGGCGTCGCAAGGAGACAGCGATGACGGAACACAACGAGAGACACGAGCATGCGCGCCTGCGCGCGGCGGTGGCGGTTTCGAGGCGAATCGCGTGCAAGCGATGGGCGGCCCTCGGCTGCAGCGTGGACTTCGACGAGCTCATGCGTGCGGCGCTGGCCGCGCTCGGAGCGTTCCTCGCGGCCGAGGCGCTGGCACCACGGCCAACGAACGAGGGCGAGAGCGGAATGAGCGCGTTCGAGCGCGACGTCGCGCGCCACATCGAGACGTGCCTCGTGGCGAATTACGGTCGCGAGCCCACGGGCGAGCAAGCGCGGCACGAGACGGGCCTCTTGCGAGCTTCGACAGGGAGGCGCGCCTGAGATGCGCGCCGCCAAATCACCGAAGCGTCGCGGAGAAAACCAGGGGCGAAGCACCGCCGCAGCATCGCCGAACGAGCGTGCCTCGGGCGAGCGCGAGCTCTATGCGCTCGGGCTGCCGATCGCCGTTCGCACGGCGCGGCGGATGGCGGTGAGGTTCGGCGGCCACATCGAGGCGTGCGACCTCGAGTGCGTGGGAATGGCGGCGCTCTTCGACGCCGTCCGGTCCTTCGATCGTGCGCGCGCCGAGTTCGAGCCGTACCTCGTGATGCACCTGCGCTGGGCCATGCTCGGAGAGGCGCGCCTTCGTGCCCGCCGCGCCAACCTGCTGCGCCGAAGCGCCGAGATGGGAACTCTGCCCGGCTGGACGGGCGCCCGGAGCGTAGCGCCTATGCCGCTCGCCGCCCTGGACCCGCACCTCGAAGAGGAGCCCGACGACGAGCCGACTGGGCAGCGAGCCAATCCGGACGCGCAGGCCGAAGCGCGCCGCGTCGCAGAGCTCGTTCGCGCCGCGCTCGGAGCGCTGCCAGCCTTGGCGCGCGAGCTCATCATTCGGCACTACTACGGAGGCGAGGACTTCGACGAGCTCGGGCGGGAGCTGCGATTGAGCCGCCAGGCCACCTCGCGTCTGCATGGCAATGCCCAGCGCAGGCTGCGCGCGCTGCTCGAACCGGCGCTCGCCGCGTAGCGAGGCGAATCACAGGGCTTCGGGCGTCTGCGTCACAGCTCACTGCGTTGCTCGAGGAGCGGCAGGTTCGCGCGGCTCGCAGCGTCAAGCGACGATGAGACGGGATCGGTCGATCATTCGCCGATCCCGCTCGCGCGGTAGACCTCGTCGACCACGAGATCGAGGCTGAGGATTTCGACCGCGACCCGCCCGCCGCCGATCGCCACGCGCGTCATCCAGTCCGCGTGCTCCGTGCGCTGGGACACGGTGATGCGTCGCTCGCGGTGCGAGACGATGATGTATGCGCGCAGCGTTGGGATTGTCCGGTAGTGCTCGAGCTTGGTACCTGTATCGTACTCTTCGGAAGAGTCGCTTGTGACCTCGAGGAGCACGGTGGGGTTCAGTGCTGTGGTGATCGGGCTCGGCCGATGCTGCTCGAGTGGGCCACAGATGACCGATCCGTCCGGGAACGTGGCGAGACCGGCGGCCTCCACGTAAATCCTCAAGTCGGACGTGTGGACACGGCAGGGTCGGTCCCCGATCGCATTGCCGAGCGCGCGCACCACCTGCGCGGCGAGGGCCGAGTGCTCCTCGGAGCCCCCAGCCATGGCGTAGATTTCGCCGTCGAGAAACTCGTGCTTCGTCGAGCTGACGGACTCGAGCGCCACGTAGTCGGCGTACGTGTAACGGTGCACGCGTCTGGCTTGAACCATCGCTCGGGATCGTAACACGGACGGTCCGGGGGCTTCTCTGAGCGGGACGTGCAAAGCCCTCCGCGTGCCGCTTGATCAGCAGGCGCGTCCCTGCCGGCCCAGCGCCGCGTAGCCGCCCGCGTCCGCTCAGGATCGCGGAGGGCGCGTGGCCCTGCCGGTGCGCAGCTCGAGGACGATCGCGGCCGTCTCTTCCACCGAGCGGCCGCTCATGTCCACGACTGGCCAAGCGGGGTGGCTCGCGAAGAGCTCGAGCGCGAAGCGGATCTCGGCTTCGACGTGCCCGCGCACGCTCGCGAGGGAGTCCGCCGGCATCCCGAGCCGCGCGAGCTGCTCTTCGCGGAGCGCGCACAGGCTGTCGACGTCGATGGTGAGCCCCACGACGCTGCCTCTTCGGACGTGCTCGAGCTCGGCCGGCACGGGAGCCCCCTTGGTCAAGGTCACCGTGGCGACCTTGAGCCCGCGCTGCGAGAGCAGTGTCGCGAGCGGCGTCTTCGAGGTGCGCGACAGGCCAATGAGCACCACGTCCGCGTTCGCGAGCGCGCGAGGCTCGCGCCCGGCTTCGCATTTGACCGTGAACTCGATCGCCTCGATACGCCGAAAATACTCGGCGCTGAGCGGCAAGAGCGCGCCCGGACGCTCGAGGGGCTTGGCCTCGAGAAAGCCAGTGAGCTTGCCAATGACCGAGCCGATGACGTCGATGGCCTCGATGTGGAGCTCGGCCGTCATGCGATGAATGAAGAGCGACAATAGTGGGCTCACGACCGAGAACACGAGCAGCGCGCGCTCACTCGCCACCTGTCGCAAAATGGGCTCTACGCGCTCGGCCGTGCGGACACGCAGGTGCCGCCGGATCTCCACCTCGGCCTGCGGAAACTGGAGCAAGGCCGCGCGTACGACGCGCTCGGCGGTCTCGCCGGTCGAGTCGCTGAGCACATCGATGTAACGTGGCGTGGCCATCAGGAGAAGAGATCCCGGAGCTTCTCGGAGAACGTGCGGCGCTGCGGCTGCACCGACTCGCCGAGCTCTTTCGCGAGGTCCATGACGAGGGCCTTCTGGCGCTCGGTGAGGTCGACGGGGATCTCGACTTGGATCTCGACGAGCTGATCGCCACGCCCGCCGACGACGCGCTTGGGGATCCCCTTGCCGCGGATACGGAGCGTCGCGCCCGGCTGCGTCCCGGGCGGCACGCGCAGAGTCCCCTTGCCCTCGAGCGTCGGGATCTCGATCTCATCGCCGAGCGCGGCCTGCGCGAACGTGATGGGCAGCGTGCACACGACGTTGTCGCCGACGCGCCGAAACAGCGCGTGCGGGCGCACGTGGACGAGGAGCTCCACGTCTCCGGGACGCCGTCCACGCACGACGCTCCCCTGCCCCTCGATCTTGCGCTTCGAGTCGGTCTCGACGCCGGGCGGCACGTCGACCTCGAGCTCGGCGCGCACCGTGGCGAGCCCGACGCCGGAGCACCCCTCGCACGGCGTCTTGACGATGCTCCCTCTGCCGTTGCAGCGCGAGCAGGCGCGCTCGACGGCGATCGGAAACACGCCCTGCTGCAGCCGCACGCGCCCGCGCCCATTGCAGCTCGAGCAAGTCGTGAGGTCCGTGCCGCGCGCCGCCCCGCTGCCGTCGCACCGCGCGCACGCCGCGATGCGATCGAACGCGACCGTCTTTTTGCAGCCGAACGCGGCCTCGGTGAAATCGAGCTCGACCTCCACGCGCACGTCGCCGCGCTCGCCGACCCGGATCCCGAGCGCGTCGAGCATGTCGGCGAAGAGGCCGTCGATGTTGAGCTCGCCGAGATCGATCGGGACGCCCTGAAACGGACCCGCGCCGCCCGCGCGTGCGGCCCCGAGCCCGGCGGCGCCAAACCGGTCGTACACGGCGCGCTTCTCGGGATCGCTCAGGATCTGGTGCGCGGCGTTGAGCTCCTTGAAGCGGCGCGCGGCGGCCTCGTCACCCGGGTTGCGATCTGGGTGGTGCTCCTTCGCGAGACGACGGAACGCGGCCTTGATGTCGGCCTCGCTGGCGGTCTTGGGCACGCCGAGCAGCTCGTAGGGGTCCTTCATTGCGCCAGTTGCTCGCGCAGCTCGCGCTTGAGCACCTTGCCCGTGGGGTTGCGCGGAAGTCGCTCGACGATGGTGAGGCCCCGCGGGCGCTTCGGTCCGGCAAGCCGCAATTTCGCGAAGGCGAGCAGCTCCGCCTCGGTGCACGCACATCCGGCGCGGAGCTCGACGACGGCGTGAACGCGCTCGCCCCACTCCGGATCGGGGACGCCGACCACCGCGGCATCAAAGACGGCCGGGTGTGCGGACAGCGCGTCCTCGACCTCGCGCGGGTACACGTTGACGCCGCCGGAGATGATCATGTCGCGCTTTCTTCCCTCGAGGAAATAGCGCCCCGCCTCGTCCACGCGCGCGAGATCGCCGACGGAGAAATAGCCGTCCATCATCGAGGCTCGCGTCGCGTCCTCGTTCTTGTGGTAGCCCGCGACGAGGTTGCCGCTGCGCACGTAGAGCTCGCCGACCTCCCCGCGCGGGACGGGCCGTCCGTCGTCACCCACGAGCAGGATCTCGTTGCCCTCGATCGCGCGGCCGATCGAATCGGGCGCCGCGCGGATGCACGAAGGCGTCGCGAGCGTCACGAGCCCGGTCTCGGTGGCGCCGTAGAAGTTGAAGAGCTTGTCGCCGAGTGCGTCCATGACGCGGATGGCGAGCGCGGGCGAGAGCGGCGCGCCGCCGGTGAAGATGGCGACGAGGCTCGAGAGGTCGTGGCGCCGAAGCTCCGCGTCGCCGAGCTCGAGCAGGCGGTGAAGCATCGTGGGCACGACCGCGGTGTGGTGGACACCGAAGCGCTCGACCGCGTCGAGAAACGCGCGCGGCTCGAAGCCGTCGAGCAAGACGACGCAATCGCCGAGCGAGTGCGCGAGGTTCACGAAGGCGTACGCGGTCGAGTGGTAGAGCGGGCAGACGGCGAGGTGCGTCTGGCCGACCTTGAGCGGCGTCTCGGCGATGAAGGCCAGCACCGGGAGCCGCGACGCGCGCGAGAATTTGCGCACCGCGCCCTTGGGCTTGCCCGTCGTCCGCGTGGTGTAGATGACGACGGCCGCCTCGTCGGAGGTGGCGACGGCGAGCCTGCCCGGTGCTGCTTGCAACAGCTCGCTCGCCGCGCGGAATCCGTCGACGGCGCCGCGCACGGAGAAGGCGCGACCTTCGACCGCGGCTCCGGACTTGGCGAGCGCAGCGCGCGCCGGCTCGGCGGCCTCGCAGTCGAAGAAGAGGCCCTTGGCCCCGGAGTTTTCGAGGACGTAGGCGAGCTCGGGCGCCGTAGAGCGCCACGAGACGGCGACGGCAGCGGCGCCGAGGCGCGCGAGGGCGTGCTGCAGCAGGAGGAGCTCGGGGACGTTCTTCAGCACCAGCACGACGCGATCGCGGCGTCCGACGCCGAGCGCCGCGAGCCCGCTCGCATAACGCGCGATCTGGTCGTCGAGCTCGAGGAAGGAATACGCGCGATCGCCCTCCGCAGTCGCGTGAATGAGCGCCGTGCGGTGCGGCGTGTTCTCCGCGTGGTAGCGGAGCAGGGTCGCCGGGTTCGTCTTGCCGCGGTGCTTCACGAGCGCAATGGCGCCCGCCGGCGTGACGTCACCCGCGATCCCCGTGCGTCGCAGCACCTGGGCTCCGGCGCGCGCCAGCAAGAGCTCGGTTCGTGCGGCACGCGCGGCCCCCGTCATCCAATCCGGGATCCACTCGGGGAGCTTGGCCATGGGCAAGTTGGCGCGGGACGAGCCTCTCCGCGTGCCGGCGCGGACCATACTCCGCGATGCCGCCGCAGGCTCGAAAAAGGGGCCTCGGGCGCGTGCTCGGGTGGGCCGCCCCGCCGGGTCGGAAGTGCTAGCCTCCCCGCGTGCGAAGGCTCGCTCCCGCTGCCGCCGTTCTGGCGCTCCTCGTTTTGCCAGGCTGCCACGTCGAACGCGACAAGCCGGCGGTCGATCCGTCCGCGCTCGCCCCGCTGCCGCCGGCGAACGTGGGCGACGCGGAGTTCGCCGGCGCCGTCCACCGCCTCTTGCGGGAAGGTGCGACGACGCGCGAACGCTCGGCCCTTTTGTCCGGCGCGATTCGACGCCAGCTCGTGCACGCGGGCGAGGCGTTCGAGAGCGGCGACGCGGCGGCGGGCGCACGCGCGGTCCTCGGCGGCGTGTACCTCATGCGCCTCGGCGAGGGGCGCGCCGACATGCTGGACGCGTCGAGCAGCCGAGCGCTCACGGGCGCGATCGAGTTCTATAGCGGACGCGGCGACGAGGGCCGCACGCTCGCGATGGCCCGGCTCCTGCGCGGCGTCGCGAGCCCCGGCAGCGTCGAGGCGCGACGGCTCGACGAGCACATGGCGGCGCTCGCTCGCTGGATCGACGACACGCGCAGCGGCGGGCCGATGCGCGTGCTGAGCAGTGAAGAGCGGCGTGCGGTGGCGCGCGCGCTCGTCGAGCCAAGTCGCGAGGCCCTCGAGCAAGCCGAGGCTGCCGTGTCGAAGTCGGTCGCCCGCGCCGTCGAGATCAACCTCGAGTTTCAGGAGACGCGGCAGCTGCCGTCTCGCGAAGAGGCGATCGCCGCGTTCTCGTCGTTGCAGTCGGGGGCCTACGTCATGGCGGCGCTCTACCTCCGCCACGGCATGGCGAAGGAGGCGCTCGCGGCGATCGAGGGCTCGCCCGCGGGGCGCGTCACGCGGCCCTCGTTCTTTTCGAAGCTCCGCGCCGCAGCCGTCGACGACACGGCCGAGGACTGGCGTGTGCTCGCGCGCGATCTCGCCCGGGCGAACCTCGACGATGAGGAGGACGAGACGCATCTCGATCCGGAGGTGCTGGGGGCGGCGCTCTGGGGGGCGGCGCTCGAGGCGTACCGACGCGACCCGCACAGCCTCGCGGTCGCGCACATCCTCGCCGGGCACCTCGCCGATCACGGCCTCGCCGAGGTAGCGCCGCTCGTGCTCGCGGATGCGCTCGACGCGAAGCCGAGCGCCGCCGTGTTGAGCGGCACCCTCGAGCTCATCGTGTCGACCCTCGCCGCCGAGCCTCGAGACGGCAAGAACCGCGCCGCGAGCAACGCCGACGCGCGTCGCACGTTCGCCTCTGCGGCTCCGCTCCTCGCGCTCGCCGACGCGGCGGCGTATCGCGGCCAGCTGCGAACGTCCGCGTCGCAGGTGCGGCAGCTGATGGGCAGCATCGAGCTCGACGCGGGAAACTTCGATGCGGCGCGCGCCTTGTTCGCGCAGGCGCTCGCGGCGGAGCCTTCCGTCTGGGGCTACACGACCCTCGCGGCGCTCGAGCGGCAGCTCGGTCAGGTCGACGGCGCGCTCACGCACGTCGCCGCGGCGTTCGCCTTGCCCGAGGCGTCCGCGCAAAAGCTCGACACGGCGCACGCGCGGCTGCTCTCGTTCGAGATCCACCGCGACCGCGGCGCGCGCACCGAAGCGAAGGCCAGTCTCGACGCGGCGCTCGCCCTCGTGCTCGCGAGCCGTGGGACCGGTAAGAGCCACGAGCACGACGTCCGGGCGGAGGAGCTCCTCGCGCAGGTCCTCGACGGGTACGGCAAGTACGGCGATGCCGCGCGGGCTGTCGGCCGGGCGCTCGAGCTCGCGGATCCCCACCGCAGCGTGCTGCCGGCGACGATGCTGACCGCGATGAGCCGCGCGCTGGTGCGACGCGACGTTCACGCGGCGCGGGCGGCCCTCGGCCGGGGGATCCGCGCGGACGCGAGCCCCGAGGCGCTCACGTATGCGGCCGTATGGCTCACGCTGCTCGAGCGACAGCTGGGCGAGAGACCGGACGGCAAGGCGGACCGCGTGCTCGCCGACGCCGTCAACGGCAGAGGCTGGACGCAGAAGCTCGCCCGCTGGGCAATCGGCGCCATTGACGACGCGGGTCTCGCCGCGCTCGCGAAATCGCCGAGCGAGTTGCTCGAGGCCGCATTTTACGCCGCGATGCGCGCGCCGGAGGGCGCGGCGAGGACCGCTGCGTTGCGTGCGGTCGCCACGAGCCCGCTCATCCAGCACGTCGAGGTGCGGCTCGCGCGCGAGCTCACCGTCCCCGCGGTCGAGTTCGAGCTGCCGCAGCACGCGGCGCTGCCGTAGCGACTTGCCGCAGCACACGGCGCTGCCGTAACGAGCTGCCGCAGCACGCGGCGCTGCCGTGACGAGCTGCCGCAGCACGCGGCGCCGCCGTGACGAGCTGCCGCAGCACGCGGCGCTGCCGTGACGAGCTGCCGCAGCACGCGGCTCACGCAGCGATAGCTCGGGTAGCGCGCTCTGCAGGCTGGCGCCTACGGGCCGCGTGGGCCGTCCGCGACGCCGCCGCCGATGAGCTTGCCGCCGCCGAACGGAGCCACGACCGGGATCTTCGCCCACGTCTGCTCGTAGAGCCTCCGCATCGCCGCGAGGGTGTCCCTGTGCTTGGACGACGAGGCGAGATTGCGTTCTTCGCCGGGGTCTTCTGCGAGGTCGTAGAGGCGAAACGCGCCTCCGGCGACGTCGACGATGAGCTTGTGATCGCCGCGCACGATCGCGCGCGTCGGCGGGTTGTTGCTGTCGGCCGGCAAGTCCAAGACGATCGGCTCGCGGTCGTCGGGCGCGGTGCCGTTCACGATCTCGGGCACGAGGCTCTTGCCCACGAACGACGCAGGCGCGGCGACGCCGAGCAGGTCGACGAACGTCGGCGCGAGATCGATGTGCGAGCGGCGCGCGTCGATGCGGCGCGGGGAGGCGCCGGGGACTTTCACGATGAGCGGCACGCGCGTGAGCACCTCCCACAGCGCGAACGCGTGCTTGTACATGCGGTGCTCGCCGAAGGCCTCGCCGTGATCGGCGCTCACGACGATGGCGGTGTCGCGCCAGAACGGGCGAGCGTCGCAGAAGTCGAAGAGGCGCTTTATCTCCCGGTCGGTGAAAAAAATCTCCGAGTCGTAGCGGTCGCGCGCCGAGCGCCCGAATTTCGGCGTGTCGGCGTGCTGCACATACTGGTCGTGCGGATCCAGGTAGTGCAGCCAGAGAAAGAACGGTTTGGTGGTGTTCTGCTCGTCGCTCAAGAGGTCGACCGCGAGATCCGTGAGCTGCTTGCTCGTCACCGACTCGTCGGTGAGGGCGTTCCAGGTGAGGCCCGGCACCATCTTCCACACATCGAAGCCCTGCTCGAGCTTCTTGCCGCGATCGAAGTAGAGGTGAGCGTGGCCCGCCATCGTGCGGACGCCCTGCTCTTGCAGGACCTCGCTGAAGAAGACGTTCGCCGGCGAGTACTCGGTGAAGAAGGTCGACCCGCGATACGTGGACGACGGGTAGCGGCCCGTCAGCATCGCGCCGACGCTCTTCGCCGTGTAGCTCGAGACCGAATAGGCGCGCGGGTAGACGACGCTCTCCTTCGCGAGCGCGGTCAACGTCGGCGCGATGTCGCGCGGGTAGCCGTTCCACGGCATGTCGGCGCGCATGCTGTCGACGGTGATGAACAGCACGTTGTAAGGGCGATCGCGCGGCGAAGCGGGCGAGCCTGCGCTCTGGGGTGCAGCGCTCGCCGATGCGCTACTCGCGGGCCCAGCGCCTTCGGTGGCAGCGCTCCGCGGCGCTGTCGCCGCTGTGCTCGCGGTGCCAGCGTCACGCGACGGTGGAGCTCCGCCAGGCTCGGCGCTGCATGCCGTCATCGCCAGTGGTGATGCGAGCAAGACCGCGAGGTCGAGCGCGCGCAGCAGGCGTGCGGGGCTCGATGCGCGCGGCGTACCAGGCGCGGGCGAAGGATCGGCGGAACGCACGCGCCAGCCGTAGAGGAATTGACGGCGCATCAGCTCGCGGGGTCGGGCCACGAACCAGCGCTCGCTCAAGCGCCGCGGGCGCGAGCCATCAGCGCCACGCCCTTCTTGAAGTAGGCGACAAGGAACGGGATGGCGCGCGGCGGCTGCGTGATGAGGCCGGCTTGCACGACGGCGGCCCTGAGCGCGAGCAGGCGGCGGGCCACCTCGTCCCCGCGGCGAACGCGCAGCGAAATGGCGGCGTCGCGCAGGTGGCTTGCGACCGTGGCGCGCACCTCGGGCGAGAAATACCGATCGGTCGCGGCGTCGATCTCCTCGGCCAAGAGGCCCTCGACGTTCGGCGCGCCGCCAGCCGAAGCAGCGTCGGCGCCCTCGGGGGCCGCGGCCTCGAGGCGCGCGGTGACCTTCGCGAACAGCTCGTCGAGCGCCCTGCGCTCCGGAAGCCAACGGCGAAACTCCGGCTCCGCGTGCAGCAGCTCCGAGTCGAGCACCGCACGCTCGAGCTCGGCGGCGTCGAAATTCTCCGCGTCGAGCGCTGCCGCAGGGTGGGCCGGGATCCCCTCAGACGCGGGCGCGAGGAGCGGCGCGCAGCGGTCGAAGCCGAGCGGGACGATCTGTTTCGTATCGTCGTTGCGCCGCCGGCCTTCGGCGATCGCGTGGCGAGCCCAGTCGAGCGGAACTGCCACGGGCGGCATGCCGAAGCGCTCCTGCACGCGCCCGCGCCAGCTGCGGATGTGCTTGCCGGCGAGCGTCCCCGAGCTCGCGTGCACGATGCCCGCAGCGCTGCTCACCATGATGTCGGCGACGCGAAAGCTCCCGCCGGGCAAGCGCTGGCACAGCGTGAAGAACGACGTGCCGCTCTCATCGGGCGGAATGTACGAAGCGGTGACTTCGTCTTCGGCCGCCGCGGGCTGCGCCGCGGGGAGAGCCGCCGCGACCTCGGGCAGCGTGACGCCGCGCGCTCGAAGCACGCTGAGCGCACGACGCGCCGCCTTGCGGCCGGGCGCCGAATCGACGGCGGCGAGCGCGACGAGCGCGTGCGCATTGCCCGCGTCGAGCCAAGCCTGCACGAGCGCATCGGCTGCCGAGCCCGCGGCCTTCGCGGCTTCGACCGCGCCGTCTGCGGCCGCCGTGAGCCACGAAGTTTCGAGCGCCGGACCGGCTGCGGCCTGGGAGGCGTCGGGCCTCGGCGCCGCACCCTTCGCGGCCCCGCTCTTCTGGTGCTTCGCCTTGAGCGCCTCTTTCGCCGTGAGCGGCTTCTCCTCGCGCGCCGGCGTGCCCTTCACGGCCTTCGGCGCCGGGTGCAAGATCAAGGTGAGCTTGTCCGCCTGCGGCGCACGGCCCGCCGTCTGCGAGCCGGAAGCCGACGGCAGCGGCGGGCGCGCCTCGAGCGGTGCGGCGACCACGTCTTGGCGGTACACCGCGCGCTGCGTCCGCGCGAGGACCGCGCCCGATCGCGGTGCGCCC
>SYFR01000424.1 GCA_005800325.1 Myxococcales bacterium
ACTGGTGGTTCACGAACGAGGCCATCCTGCTCGACACCGCCGGCCGCTACACGACCGACGCCGGCGACCGCGACGAGTGGCTCTCGTTCCTTCGGATCTTGCGCGAATTCCGCTCGAAGAAGCCGCTCAACGGCGTCGTCGTGGCGGTGGCCGTGAGCGAGCTCATCGACGCGGGCGACGACGAGGTCCAGCGGATCGGCGAGCGCGTGCGCGACCGCATCGACGAGATGCAAGAGGAGCTCAAGATGGTGCTCCCGGTCTACGTCCTCTTCACGAAGTGCGACCTCGTGGGGGGCTTCGCCGAGTTCTTCGGCGACCTGAAGCGCAGCGAGCGCGGGCAGGCGTGGGGCGCGACGTTCCGGCTCTCGCAGGACAAGAGCGCGCCGGGCGTGCTCTTCGACGGCGAGTTCGACCAGCTCGTCAGCGAGCTTCACCGGCGCACGGTCAAGCGCATGGCGGGCGTGCGAGCGTCGCGCGGCGACAAGGAGAAGGTCTACCAATTTCCGCTCGAGTTCGCGGCCATCAAGCGCAATCTGAGCGAGTTCATGGCCACGGCCTTCAAGCCTGCGCCGCCGCCCGCGAACAAGAAGGCGCGCGTGGTCGACACGCCCATCCTCCGTGGCTTCTACTTCGCCAGCGGCACGCAAGAGGGCAAACCGCTCGACCGCGTCGTCGGCGCGATGGGGCGCGCGTTCGGCCTGCGCGCGACCGAGAAGGCAGCCGAGGCGGCGCCCACCGAGTCGAAGAGCTTCTTCTTGCGGGACGTGTTCGAGCGCGTCGTGTTTCCCGACAAGGACGTCGCGGGCCGGACCGAGTCCGAGCTGCGTCGCGTGCGCTGGCAGCAGATCGCGGTTGCCGCCGCCGCCTCGGCCTTCGCCGCGATCCTCTTGTTCCCGGCCATCTTCTCCTTCGCCGCGAATCGCAAGCTCGTGGCGGACACGAAGCGCATCTGCGACGAGGCAGGGAACATCGACTGGTCGAGTGGGCCAGTGTTGCCGAAGATCGCGCAGCTCGACGCGTTGCGCGCGCACATCAACCAGCTCGACGACTGGCGTGAGCAAGGGCCGCCGGTCGCGATGCGCTGGGGCATGTACCGCGGCGATGACCTCTTCGGGCCGGCCGCGGAGCAGTACGTAGCGGCCTTGCGGAGCGGGTTCATCGAGCCCGTCAAGCAGCAGCTCGAGAGTCGCCTGAAGCAGTCGACGGGCGCGAAATACCTCGAAGAATACGAGACGCTGAAGGCCTACCTCCTGCTCGGCGACGACTACACGAGCCAGCTGATCACCTACGAGGGCTGGGAGGCCGGCCGCCTCATGAAGGAGTGGGCCGAGATGCTGCGCAGCCAGGCGGAGGGGCTGAGCGAGAACGATCTGCGCAACCAGATCCAGGACCACGTGAAGTACTACGTCAGCCTGCGCAAGCGCTCGCAGGTGAAGGGCGCAGAGCTCGTGAAGGGCGAGCCGCTCACGACGCAGCTCGTCGACGGAACGCGCGACGTGCTCTCGCGCGTCGGCTCGAGCCAGCGCTACTACGACCAGTTCGTCACGGTGCTCATCGACGAGAAGATCGACGAAGCCGGACCGAGCACGGACGACAACCTGCGTTACCCGCCGGTCTCGCTCACGCAGCTCTTCCTCGACCGCCCGAACGTGCTCACCGTGCTCGGAAGCAAGCGCAAGCAGCGCGAGGGCAAGGCGCAAGAGGTGCGCGGTCCATACACCTACGCCGGCCATCAGGCCGTCATCACGAGCCTCGAGGATGGCTACAAGACCCTCGAACGGGAGAAGTGGGTCGTGCCGCTCACGTCCGAAGAGACGCAGCAGGCGGGCAAGATCAGGCAGGCCCTTTTGCGCGTGCGCCAGGACTACGACAACGCGTACATCGCCGAGTGGACCGAGTTCTTGCGCGACGTCGACGTCAAGATTCCGCAGAACAACCTCGAGGCGATCGACGAGTTTCGCGTGCTCGCCACGCAGGATTGGCCTTACTGGCGGCTGCTCAAGGCGGTGCGCGACAACACGCAGTTCGACGACGTGGCTGCCGAGCAGGCGAACCTCGCCAACAAGGCGGTGAGCGAGGAAGGCGGCGTCGTCGACCAGCTCAAGGAGCGCGCGAAGAAGAAGATCGACCAGAAGCTACGCACGCCCGGCGCGTCGTCGCTCCTCGACGCCGTGGGAGTCGAGAAGAAGCTCGATCCGATTCAAGAGAAGTTCAAGCGCGTGGTCGGCTTCGCGTTCACGAAGGCCGCCAAAGAGGACGAGCCTCCGCCGCCGAGCGGCCTCGGGGGCTACGTCGCGCAGCTCGAGCAGCTCGCGGCCGAGATGCAGGTGATCGAGGAGAGCCCGCCGGGCGGCGACACCCAGAAGGCGACCGAGTCCTTCGAGGGGGCAGTGAAGGAGTCCGAGAAGAAGGTTCTCGCGATGGATCGCTTCGGGCAAGACGTGATGCGCGAGCTGTTGCTCGATCCGTTGCGGCAGTCGTACCGCGCGCTCCTGAAGAGCGCGGGCGGCGCGGCGAGCGGGCTCTGGGAAGTGGAGGTGTGGCCGAAATACCGCGACCTCATCCAGAACCGCTATCCGTTCAACATGGCCTCGCGCCGTGACGCGTCGTTCGAAGACGTGGTCGCGTTCTACAAGCCGAAAGAGGGCATTTTCTGGGGCTTTTACGAGGCGCACCTCAAGGCCTACCACAACAAGGTCGCGCACAAATATATCCCCGCGACGCACCTCGCCGGGGTCTCGCCCGCGCGCCGCTTCACGCCGTTTCACCCGAACCTCTACAACTGCCTCGAGCGCTCCGACGAGATCACCGACGGCATCTTCGGCAAGACCGGGGAGCCCAGCCTCGAGCTCTCGGTGAAGCTGACGACGGTGAGCCCGATCGTGAGCGAGATCGTGTTCGAGCTCGACGGCAAGAAGCGGGTCTACAAGAACGAGAAGGAGTTTTGGCAGGCCTTTACGTGGCCGGGCGAGGCGGAGCCGGGCGCAGCGATTCGCATTCGCGGCGCGGGCGGGCTCGACGAAGAGCTGCGGCGCGAGGGGCCATGGGGTCTGTGGCGGCTGCTCGAGGCGGGCCGGCACACGGCGGCGAAAGACGACGACAAGGTGTTCCGCGTCGAGTGGCAGATGTCCGCGCCGCCGGTCGTTGTCGTGATGGAGATCCGCCCCAAGCGCGCGAACCATCCCTTCCCGCTCGGGTTTTTCCGCGACACGAATTGCCCAGCGTCGATCGGCGACACCTTCGGGGGCTGAGTCGGCGGGGAGCTGAATCGAAGTCGAAGGGGTCGCGAGGGCGCGGGGGCGCGTGCCTGACGATTCGCGGTTCTCGCCCCCGGTCGAGGGGTGTATGACGCTCGCTGGTTCATGGCCTTCTGGAACCGTCGCCAGGCCGCGCCGCCGTTCGTCACCTGCTACGGAAAGCTTCCGCAGACTGGTGACTTCATTCGGCTGAGCGCGACCGGCCAGGAGAACGTCGCCTTCGATGGGTGGTTGCAGGGGTCGTTGAATCTGGCCCGGCAATCGCTCGGAGAAGCGGCGTTTCTCGAGGCCTATCGGCCCAGCGTCGGGCTCTTCATCTATCGCGGCGACGACGGCGATGGGCGCGCCGAACCGTCGCGCGGGCTCGTCGGGGCGTGGGCCGCGAGCGGCGACAGCGCGGGGCGCTTCTACCCGATGGTCGTGGCCGCGTCCTACGACTACGAAGACATGCTCGCCGCGGGACCGGCGTTGCCGCTCCTCGCGTGGCCCTTCCTCAAGCACGCGTACGATCTCGTCAACAACGGCCGTGGGCTGCGCGTCGACGAGTTCCTCGTGCGTGTGGGTGAGCTGCGACCGGTGGCGATCGAGTCGCCGCAGGCGGCGCGCGCCGGCTACGAGGCGTTCTTGCAGCAGAGCGCGGCGCCACACTTCTGGGAGTGCACCTTCGGGACGACGGCGACCAGGCACGCGGTCGTGCACCAGGTGCAGGCGTCGGTCGAGGGCTTCGTCGGCCGCGAGCGTCCGCAGTCGGGGCTCGCGGTGCGGCTCCCGATCGCGTCCGCCGACGTCTACGCGGTCTCGGTGTGGCTCGATCTCACTTCGCGGCTCGCGCGCTGGCAGCGCACGGTATCATCCGCATTCTGGTGTCCGCAGCACGACGTCGTGCTGCACCCGGGTCCGCCGCACGTGGCCACGTTTCGCGAGCTGATCGCCCCGGGCGAGCCCGAGCACGTGACCGATCTCTTGGCTCCTGCGCCCGTTGACGAGCACACGGCGCGGCACCGCCTCGGGAGCGAGCTCGCAGCGGGGCTCGACAACGCGCCGACGCTCGCTGCGTGGCTCGGGGCGATCCGCTGAGCCGTTCGCGCGGCGCATTCCTCGACGACCCGCCCGGAGAACGACGCGTCCCCCATGTCCGAAGAAAAAATCAGCCAAGCGAAGGCGCGGATCCAAGACCTCATCGAGCCCATCTCGGGCGGGGCCGGACAGGACGTCTCTTACGACGAGAGCTTCGAGCTCATCAAGGTCGAGGTCGAGAAGCTGCAGTCGCTCGCGAGTGACGTGTGCAACTGGGGCGCGGTGACCTCGCTGAGCGAGGAGATCTTGCGCGAGCGCTCGAAGGACTTTCGCATCGCGTCGTACCTCGCGGCCGGAAAAATGCGGGCGCGCTCGCTCGACGGGTTGCTCGACGGGCTGCTGCTCATGCAGGAGATCACCGACCGCTTCTGGGAGACGATGTTCCCGCCGCTCAATCGCATCCGAGCGCGCGCCGGCATGGTGGGCTGGATGAGCGACCAGTCGGGGGAGGAGGTGCTCGCGATCCCGCTCAAGGTCGGCGACGCCAAGCAGGTCGCCGCGATCGACGAGGTGAGCCGCACGCTCGACGCGAGCTTTCGTGACAAGTTCGCCGACCACTACTCCGGGATGAGCAAGCTCCGCGACGCGATCCGCGAGCTCGTGCGCAAGGTGCCGGCCGATGCGCCGCCGCCGCCGCC
>SYFR01000425.1 GCA_005800325.1 Myxococcales bacterium
GCGTCGTCTCGATGGACGGCACCCTCGCGCGGCTCGACGCCATCTGCGACCTCGCGGACCGCTACGACGCGATGGTGATGGTCGACGAGTCGCACGCCACCGGCTTCATCGGCCCGACCGGGCGCGGCACGCCCGAGCACTTCGGCGTCCTCTCGCGCATCGACGTCATCACCTCGACCCTCGGCAAGGCGCTCGGCGGCGGGAGCGGCGGCTTCACGACCGGCAAGAAGGAGCTCATCAGCTTGCTGCGACAGCGCTCGCGACCCTACCTCTTCAGCAACACCGTCGCGCCGGCGATCGTGGGCGCGTCGCTCGCGGTGTTCGATTTACTCGAGCACGACCACGGCCCGCGCACGCGCGTCATGGCAAACGCCGCGCGGTTCCGCGCCGGCATGACCGCGGCGGGCTTCGACATCAAACCCGGGATCCACCCGATCGTCCCCGTGATGATGACGTCGGCGCCGCCCGGCGAGGATGCCCGCGTGGCGACGCGGCTCGCCGATCGCCTGCTCGATGAGGGGATCTACGTCATCGGCTTCTCGTACCCCGTCGTGCCGAAGGGCCAGGCGCGCGTGCGCGTGCAGCTCAGCGCCGCGCACTCCGAGGCGGAGGTCGACCAGGCGATCGGCGCCTTCACCGCGGTCGGCCACGAGCTCGGCCTCGTGAAGTAGCTCCCGCCCGCCTTGCCCGCGGTCGGTCGCGCGCTCGCGCTTCGTGGCGCCGTCGAGCCGCGGGTCAACCCGCCGGAGGCGACGTCACGCTCGGCCTCGTCTGGAGGCATTTCTGCAGCGCGCCGTCGAGCTGCGCCGCCGCGCCCGCCGGCAGCTTCGGCGTGCCCAAGACGTCGACGCCGAGTCGGTCCCACGCGAGGCCCCCGGCCCGCGCGTCCCAGCTCCACCACACGAACATCGCGCGCCCCTTGATGTTCTCGAACGGCACGCCCGCGCCGAGCCCGCCCTTCCATGCGCGCGAATCGTGGCTGTTGTCGCGGTTGTCGCCGAGCACGAAGGCCTGCCCCTGCTCGATGCGATAAGGGCCTTGAAGCGTGCCGCAGAGGTTCGCGCGGCACGATCGCCCTGCGTCGCAGTCGGCGTCGCTCGCGCACGCGTCGAGCTCGAGCCGGTCGCGGTAGGTCGTGAGGTACTCTTCGTCGCCGAGGTACTCGACATAATAGTGGGAGCGCCCGCCCGGCGTGACCTCGTGGCGACCGACGTAGCAGTTGGGCGCGAGCCAGCCGTTGAGCACCGGGCGGCCGTCGAGCACCTCGAGCGTGTCGCCCGGCAGCGCGATGACGCGCTTGATGAAATCTTGCGTCTTGTTTTCCGGAAACTTGAAGACCATCACGTCGGCGCGCGCAGGCGGCAGCCGCTCGAAGAGCCGCTCGTCGCTGTGCGGCATGAGCGGGCCGTACGCGTACTTCGCGACGAAGATGTGATCGCCGATGGCGAGCGTCGGGAGCATCGAGCCGCTCGGGATCTTGAACGCCTCGATCACGAAGAAGCGCAGCACCAGCGCGACCGCGACCGCGATGGCGATCGACTCGCCGTACTCGCGCAGCTCGCTCTTGCGCCAGCGGCCGAGGTGCTTGCCGACGGCCTGGTGCGCGTCGTCGTGCGCCGCCTCGAAGCGCGCGGCATCGAACGTCGGCGCGGTCATCACGGCCTCGAGCGCCGTGAGCGCATCGCCGAGCTTGTTTCGCGCCTCGAGCGGCAGCGACTTCTCGAGCGCGGCGCCGAGCCGCAGCTTGATGCGCTCGGCTTCGTCGAGCAGCTGCGCCGCGTCGTCGAACGCCCCGCGCAGCCGCGCCGGAACGTCGAGCCGGCCGACGACACCCGCTGCGGTCGCCAGCGGCAGCGCGTAGCGGAAGCGCCAGATGAGCATCCCCGCGAGCGTGAAGAACAGGATCGTCGCCGGGACCTGCTGCTCGCTCACGAAGCCCGCGATCGGGCCGACGCTGGTGGCGTTGGGCGCAGGCTCGAGCGCGCGCACCAACCCGATGGCGAGCGCCGCCGGTGCCGCGACCAACCACACGAGATAGAAGAGCCAGCGGACCGGGCGCGAGCCGCCGCCGATGCGAGGACCGTCATCGGGGGTTCCGCGGGCCTCCTCGCTCTCCTCGCTCTCCTCGCTCTCGGCGCTCTCGCCTTGGGGGGCCTCTTCTTCGCGATCCTCTGGCAAAATCCGACTCGTCGTAATTCGCCGGGCGCTGCGGCGACTGAGAATTTCGCCACACTTACACGGAAGCCGCCCTCGCCGAACTACAAATCCGTTCGCCGCGCGGGCGCGTTCGCGCATCAGTCGGCGTCGCCGAGCTGCACCGCGTAGCTCACCGTCGCGGCGCGATCGTCGAGCGGGGTCGCGACGGGGACCGTGCGCCCCGCGGTCGCGGTGTGATCGAAGACGAGGTAGTAGCTGCCGACGCCGACCGGGAGCTTCTTGCGCATCGCCATCGGCGGTGACGAGTGCACCGGGATCGCCGCGGCGAGCACGTCGTCGAAGAGCGGCGGCTGCTGCGGCGCGCCGGTCTGGCCGTACCGCTCGTACTGCGCGAGCCAAGCGTCGCCGGCGGCGCGCGGCACGACCAAGAGGTCCACTTGCGGCGCGCCCTCGAGCACGGCGGTCAGGTAGAGCGCGTCGCCTTCGTCCTTGATCGTGAACGGACCGGTGAAGTCCCGCTGCCCGGCGTGCAGCTCGCTGCGATCGTTCGTGAGCATGAGCCAGTCGGAGCGCTTCCGATCGAACGGCGTGAGCGGCTTCTGCCCGGTCTCGAGCACGCCGAGCGCGAAGCTCACCTCGCCGTCGTCGCGCCTCACGACCGTGAACCCGCGCGCGAGCTGATGGGCCAGCATGCGCTCGCCGAGGCGCCTCGTGACGGCATTGACGCTCGTCCCGAACAGCGAGAGCCCGCCGCCGGCCGCGCTCGACTCGCCGCGCTCGATCATGAGCGGCGTGAAGCCGGTCGACTGCGCCGCGACCTGCCGGAAGTAGACGTAGAGGTCCCCGCTGTCCGCGAAAAAATCGTGGTTGTATTGCACCGAGGCGCTCGCCTCGAAGCCGATGCGCCCCGTCACGTTCGTCCAGGCATAGCCGTGGCCGGTGAACTGCACGAAGAGGTTCTCGTCTGCGAGCTGGTCGACCTTGCACGCCGTCGGATAGAAGCGCCCGATCGCCGGATCGGTGTCCTGCATCATCAGCGGCACGCTGCGCGACTTCATCTCGCTGCAGAGCTCGGTCACCGCAAACCCGAAGAGCGCACGTCGCAGCGAGCGATTGCCCGGGTTGTTGAGGACGCCCGGGAGCAGCGTGATCGCGGCCTGCCCGCACGATGCGCCGAGCGACGCGAGCCCGAGGGCGCCGACCATGACCGAGGGCGCGAGGCGGGCGAAGTAGCTTGGTCGCGTGGAGCGGGCAGCCATGGCGCGGGCAGCATACTCGAAGGCTCGGCGTGGCGCGGCTCGCGGCGCTGGCGAGTCGTCGGTCGCGCGGCGCGCGGCTCGGCGAGGGCGGGCCTCCGACCGCGATGCCGGGTGGTAGAGTGCGCGCATGAGAGTCTCGGTCCTCGGTGCGGGCGCGTTCGGCACGGCGCTCGCGATCGTCCTCGCCGACAAGGGTCACGACACCTCGCTCTGGGCGCGGCGGCGCGAGCACACCGACAGCATCGAGTCCGCGCGCGAAAACACCCGCTACTTGCCGGGCGCGCGCCTGCCCGACACGCTCCACGCCACGCACGACCTCGGCGCCGCGCTCGAAGGTGCGGGGCTCGTCGTGTTCGTGATCCCGTCGCAGGCTACGCGCGCCGTGCTGCGCGAGGCGCGGCCGCTCCTCGGGGAGGACGCCCTCATCTGCTGCGCCAGCAAGGGGATCGAGACCGGCTCCTTGATGTTGCTGAGCGAGGTGATGGTCGACGAGCTCGGCGCCGAGGCCCAAGCGCGCCTCACGTACCTCTCGGGGCCGAGCTTCGCGAAGGAGCTCGCGGCGCACGTGCCGACGGCGGTCACGGTGGCCGGCACGAGCGCGGCGGCGACCGAGGCCGTGCAGCGCTCGTTCGCCAGCGACGATCTGCGCGTCTACGCCACGGACGACGTCGTCGGCGTCGAGGTCGGCGGCGCCCTCAAGAACGTCATCGCGATCGCCTCCGGCGCGCTCGACGGCCTCGGCTACGGCATGAACTGCCGCGCCGCGCTGATCACCCGCGGGCTCGCCGAGATAGGCCGCGTCGCCGCGAAAAAAGGCGGCAATCCGCTCACGCTCGCCGGCCTCGCGGGCGTCGGCGATCTCGTGCTGACCTGCACCGGCAGCCTCTCGCGCAACCGCACCGTCGGGGTCGAGCTCGGCCGTGGCCGCACCCTGCGCGAGATCCTCGACGCGCTGGGTCAGGTCGCCGAAGGAGTGGAGACGACCCGCAGCGCGCACGCGCTCGGCAAGCAGCTCGGCGTCGCGATGCCCATCACCGAGGAGGTCTACAAGGTGCTGTTCGAGGACAAGCCGGCCGCGCACGCCGTCGCGGATCTGATGGGGCGGCCGCTCAAGCGCGAGCAGGCGTAACACCGGGCGACTCGTGCCCGCAGCCCGGGCCCTCGCCCTCGCCC